>CAZXTH010000333.1:0-4107 GCA_964643585.1 uncultured Pseudoalteromonadaceae bacterium | reverse complement strand
CCTTCACTGATTCTGGCTACGGCGTCAAGCAGCCGGGTAGAAGAAGGTGAAAAACTGCCGAGAGTATGGTTTGAGCGCACTGAATATACCAATGATCTGGTGCCTTTCCTGCAGCAACAGATTGATAAATACTTCAGCGAACAGCAGGTATCTGTCCAGTCTACGTCAGATAATCTGCGTTATGAAACAGACTGGATAAAACGTTACGATCAGACCGGCTTCTGGTTTTGGAAATCGCAGGAGCCTCGTGATCAGGCGCGTTACCTGCTAGTGTTGGAGCCTCGTCCGCATGGCCGTACGTCCAGTCTGACAGTCAGAATGCTGGAGCATGAGTATTTTACGCCGGGTGTTGGTTTATCAGCCGCAGAACGTCGTTCGATGGAAATTGATTTACTTAATCAATTTATTAATACCGTTGCAGTAACAGAAATTGAGATTGCCAGAGCCAACCGTTCCCGTGAGCCTGAAATGACGCTGGAAGCCGGTATGAACGCAGAAGGGCAACCAGCCTTACTGACAGCACAGTCAGTTGATGTTACCTGGACATTGCTTGAACAGCTGTTCCCGGATGTTGGGTTGGCAGTTACCGATATGAACCGCTCAGCACTAACATATTATGTGAACTATGCGCGTCCGGAGCGTGGGTTCTGGTCACGGTTGTGGGGTTCTGAGTCTGTACAGGCGCTGCCACTGGCTGATGGAAGCTATCAGATTGTATTAAGTCGCCAGAATGGTGGCACAGCAATTAGTTTCCGTGATGCTGAAGGCAAAACTCTGGCTCCGGATGTAGTGAATTCTCTGTATGATCCTCTGGTTGCGGCAGTGCGTTCAGCCAGAATTGAATTGTAACGAAAGCTGCAAAAAGTGATTTCCGAACAGGCGAAAGATCTTTATACTTTGCGCCTGATTTTTTCGCCTGTCGGCCGGAGTTTTTAAATGGTTCAGAAGACAACTGAGTTATACCGCGGTAAAGCTAAAACCGTGTACAACACCACGGATGAGAATTTATTAGTACTGCATTTTCGTAATGACACTTCAGCCTTTGATGGTGAAAGAATCGAACAACTTGACCGCAAAGGGATGGTGAATAATAAATTCAACTTTTTCATTATGAAGAAGCTGGAAGAAGCAGGAATTCCTACTCAGGTAGAAGCTTTGCTTGCTGACGATGAAGTACTGGTTAAAAAGCTGAAAATGATCCCGGTTGAGTGCGTTATCCGCAACTATGCGGCGGGTTCTCTGGTTCGCCGTCTTGGTGTGACTGAAGGCACTGAGCTGAAACCAAACACATTTGAGCTGTTCCTGAAAAACGATGCGCTGCACGACCCGATGGTTAATGAATCACTGGCAGTTTCTTTTGGTTGGGCAACAGCTGAGCAGTTGGCAACCATGAAATTACTTAGTATGAGAGCTAACGAAGTGCTGTCCGCATTATTTGATGCAGCAGGCATGATGCTGGTAGATTTCAAGTTGGAGTTTGGTGTATTTAACGGCCAGGTTGTGCTGGGTGATGAGTTTTCTCCGGATGGCTGCCGTTTATGGGATAAAGCAACACGTAAAAAGCTTGATAAAGATCGCTTCCGCCAGGGGCTTGGCGGCGTAGTCGAAGCTTATGAAGAAGTTGCTGCCCGTCTGGGCGTTAAGCTTGACTAAACCAATGCTGAAAATAAAGCCACCGGAAGGTGGCTTTATTTTTTGTCTATTCGTTGAAACAGAACACAGTTTATCATTACACTGAGCAACCAGAGCGAGTTAAAGGAATACAGACAGATCTATGCTGGACATTCAGGAATATCTGAAAATCTTTATTGGTATTTTTGCCATTCTTAACCCGCTTGGGGCATTACCGCTTTATTTATCACTGACCCAGAATCAAAGCAAAGAAGAGGCGAGAGCTACTGCAACTTCAGCTGCCAAAGCTGCAACAGTCATTTTACTGATTACACTGTTTTTCGGAGAGTTTATTCTGAATTTCTTCGGGATCTCAGTTAACTCATTCAGAGTCGGTGGTGGCATACTGATTTTGCTAATGGCAATTTCTATGCTGTATGCCAAAACCAGCGAAGCGAAAAATACCGAAGCCGAGCGGCGTGAAGCAATCAAACGCGATTCTGTGGCAATAGTGCCTTTGGCTATGCCTATGCTGGCCGGGCCGGGTGCTATCAGTTCAATTATTCTGTATGCAGACCGCAACGATGGTTGGCTGCACTACGCCATTATGTCGCTGGAACTGGTAATTATTGGTATTATTCTGCTTTTACTGATGCGACTGGCCAGTAAAATTGCAGTGACTCTCGGACAGACCGGGATGAATATTATTACCCGGGTTATGGGGTTGATTCTGGCTGCAATTGCTGTCGAATTTATCAGTGCTGGTTTGAAAGGTATTTTTCCGGTACTGGCCTAAGAAGGAAAAGATTATGCAAGGTATAAAATGGGCTGTAGCGCTAAGCTTACTGCTTGGCAGTCTGTTGGCTTCTGCGGCTGAAATCAGAGATCTCTATTTGGCAGAGGTTCCGGCAGACCAGTCACAACAGCAATGGCAGCAGCAGGCTTTACTGCAGGTACTGGTGAAAGTGTCAGGGCAGGCAGATGTAGGAGAAATTCCTGCTATCCGCAATGAACTTCGGCGTGCATCTTCGTATGTCAAACAATTTGAAGCCGTCCGGCAACAACAGCAAAACCGGGTACGTGTCCTGCTGGATACTGTACGGGTTAATCAACTGTTGCAGCAACAGCAATTACCAGTATGGGGAGCGCAACGGCCAGAAACACTGCTCTGGATTGTTGAACAAACGGCTTCAGGAGAGCGGCGTTTTGTCCGTGCAGCGTCAGAGCCTCTGTTATCGGCACTTAATCAGACATTTCGCGAGAAAGCGCTGCCTTTGACCTTACCTTTATACGATATTGATGACCTGAAACAGTTATCTGAAACAGATGTCTGGGCAGGATTCTGGCAGCAGGTTAATCAGGCCAGTACCCGTTATGGCGCGGATGTTATATTGCTGGTGATGATTGAACATTCCACAGATGGTATGCGCCTTAACTGGCAACGCCAGGTAAACGGACGTACTTTCCGTTATGAAGCGTCGGCGGCTGATGAAGCTGCACTGATGGAGCAGTTTGGCTCACAGCTAGCTGCTTTGCTGGCACAGGAATATGCAGTGGTATTCAGCCAGGATGGCAATACTAATAAGGCTGTAATTGAGGTGTCAGGGCTTGAGGGTTTAACCGATTTGGTTACGGTGCAGCGTGCACTCCAGCAAATGCTGGGGGTTAATACGGTAACCGTAACGGCTTACCAAAATCGTACTGCCCGTTTTACGCTTGAAATGTCTCTACCGGCTGAAGAATTGCTGAAAGCGTTACAGTTTGAAAGACGGCTGCGGCAGTTGGATCAGGACATTACGCCGTTGCCGGCAGCTGTGATTCAACCTGTTCAGCAGGAAGCCGTATTGGCGGTTTACCAGTATACAAGGTCCTGATGCAGCCGGTTCAGTATACTTTGGCGGTGACACTGCCAGAAGATGAGACACTCGACAGCTTTTATGCTTCAGGGCAGAGTGAAGCTGTTGTCTTTCTGAAACAATATTTGCAGCATCCGGCCAGCCAGCCACCGGTTTATCTGTTTGGTGCCAGTGGTAGTGGTAAATCCCACTTGCTATATGCTGCCTGTGTTCAGGCTCAGGAACAAGGGTTGACCAGCCAGTTGTTGTCATTGCAGGACTGGCGGCAATTAAGCCCGAGATTATTGGATGATCTGGAACAGCTGGATCTGGTTTGCCTGGATGATATTCAGGCAATTGCCGGTGAATTAAGCTGGCAAACAGCAGTGTTCGATCTTTATAACCGTATGGCAGAACAAGGAAAAGCTCTGATTATTGTAGGAAATCAGTCTCCCGGTAATCTTGGTATTAGCCTGGCGGATCTGGTTTCACGGTTGCATGCGTGCACGGCTTTTCAGTTGCGTTTGCTGACAGATGATGACAAGCAGAAGCTGTTACAGCAAAAGGCCCGTTTGCGAGGCATGGAACTGGGAGATGATGTTGCCCGTTATTTGTTGAATCGCCAGGATCGGGATATCCGGGCATTGGTAGCTATTCTGGA
>CAZXTH010000332.1:1588-4126 GCA_964643585.1 uncultured Pseudoalteromonadaceae bacterium | reverse complement strand
TACATGGCGTTCCTGGCCTGGAGGAGAGCTTCTGCGGTATTCAACTTTACCCGGAACACCATGGGTTTCGCGTGTGCGGTTGCTATACCCTTGCGAATAAGTATGGTTTAGCCGGTCGTAGCGGTAGTGTACGCCGCGGCGGTGTTTAGGACTATGTTGCCAGTGCCTGGCCTCGCTGTAATGCACATGCCTTTTTGGGTAGTAGCGGGGAGGATTATGATAGTAGTGATGATTAACTACGATATGGCGGTGGTGCCAGTCAAAAATACCGAAGTAGAAAGAGGGGCGCACAATGACGCTGGGGCCCCAGTAAAATGACACTCCGGCATAGGAACCTGAAGGGTAATGCCAGTATACCGGCGGATAAGCTGGCCACCACCATGAACCATAAACAACTCTGGTGTCGTAATAAGGCAGGTAAATCACTTCACGGCGTGCGGGTTCGATAACAATGACTTCTTTTTCCCGTTCAACCACGACATGTTGTAATTTATTGAGTGAACCTTGTTTATAGGCTTTCTGGCGTAATTGCTGAATGCTGGCCAGTACCTGAGTTTCGTCTGTCAGAAAGGCTTCCCCAAGGCTTTGGGTCCAGCTGAGATCGTCATTCATGCGTTTGAGCAATTGCGGGAAAGCAACCAGTGCTTTAACACTGGGATCCCAGTCTTCATTTTCAACTGCGCGTACAGCATCATCGCCGCTTAGCTTAGGGTTTTTCTCTGACCAGCGGGCTGCCTGTACCACTTCCAGCGGGTAAGTTGCTGCGATCAGTACATGTGTCAAAACTGTATCGGGATATAGCGCGACAGGAGCTAGCATCTGATCCAGCTCAGCTTGCTCCAGCTCTTCCGCCGCTGCTGTTGTGCCTAATGCCAGCAGGCACAACAGCAGCAGATTCAGCAGGTAATTTTTAAGGCTTTTCATCATCAGTTCCTCCGCTTCAGCGGTATGCGTTTATAGTACACAGCTGACGGCTTTTTGTACAATAAGATACCTTATAGGGAGGCGCGGATGAACGATAACTGAACTTGACAGAACCTTTACACTGCCTGGGGTTATGAGGGGCTGTTGATCTTTGGTGATGGTTTTTACCCTATATAACGTGCCTTTTTGGCTGCTTTTAATTGCGTCATATCTACCAGAACCAAACCATCTATACACTCACCAAAATCAGGATCGGTGCCAAATGCCAGAAACTGTACGCCGCCGGGTTCGCATAATTCACTGTACTGTTTATACAGGGTAGGAACGGATACGCCCATATTGGCTAGCAGGTGTTTCAGGTTAGTAAAGTCTGCTGTGTAATCTGTACCGGTAAAATGTTGCTGTAGTTCACTCAGTATTTCGTGAGGCAACTGGTATGGCTGTTTTGATACTGCTGTTTCTGTGACTGGTGTGAAATACAGGCTGTAGAAATACACCATCAGATCCCGTGCTGCTTTGGGGTAGCTGTTAGACAGGCTTACTCCGCCAAACAGATAACGTATTTCCGGATACTGCTTCAGATAAGCACCGATACCGTACCACAGATATTCCAGGCTACGCTTTCCCCAGTAACGTGGCTGCACGAAACTGCGGCCAAGTTCCAGGCCGGCATCCAGATACGGCTGCATATTATCGCTGAACTGAAACAGTGAAGCGGTATACAGCCCGCCAGGCCCGTATTGGCTGATAATCTGAGCTGTCCGTGCAAAACGGTATGCGCCAACAATCTCCAGATCTTCCCGATCCCACAAAATCAGCTGCTCATAATAACTGTCAAATTTATCGATATCCCGGCGCAGGCCACTGCCTTCACCAACTGCCCGAAAAGCGATTTCCCGTAAGCGGCCAATTTCACGCAGAATAGGTGAGCTTTGCTGGTACTGGTACAGGTAGATTTGTTTACCATCGGCGGTTTCTCCCAGTAACTGACAAGCTTCAACTGCTTTTTTCAGCGGCATGCGATCTTCCGGGTGGGCAATTGCACTCTGGGTATTGAACAGGGCAGGTTTATCTTTGGGTAAGCGGTATAAATGCTTTTTAAACAGTTTGATTTTGGCTTGTGTTTCCAGCGCCATCGACGCAAAACTGTCATATGGAATCAGTTCGCCGATCCGCATATCGATTTGTTTGCGCTGTTGCTTAAACATTTCCTGCACCAGCAGCATAGTCGCCAGTGGTTTATAAACCATAGATGCGCCATAAAACAGTACTGAATTACGGCCATCAATGTAGATTGGCAAAATAGGTGCTTTGGCATTGACTGCGAATCTTAAGAAGCCACCATGCCATTTTCCGTCACGGATACCATTGGGCTTCAGCCGGGATACTTCACCTGCCGGGAACAGTATAAGTGCTCCTTCATCAGCAAGGTGTTGCTGAATATTATTCAGACGGTTGCGCTCAGTGCCGCCCTGCATGTTATTGACCGGCATCATTAGCGACTCTAAGGGTTTGACCGTCAGCAGCAGCTGGTTGGCAATGACTTTCACATCAGGCCGGATATCACTGACAAGCTTAATCAGTGCTAAGCCATCAAGTGAACCAATAGGGTGA
>CAZXTH010000332.1:0-1578 GCA_964643585.1 uncultured Pseudoalteromonadaceae bacterium | reverse complement strand
CGCGGCCTGATGGTGGAATACGTTCTATTTCATTGTCGCGGACGGCGTAGCGGAAGTTGAAATAATCCAGTACCTGTTCAACAAATTCCAGGCCTTGCAGATGAGGGTAGCGCTGGGCAAAATCAGTGAAATCCTGTTCGCGTAATAAGTAACGCAGAGCACCTTTTACTGGCTTATATAGCCAGGGTTTCTGTTTTAGCTGTGGTAACTGTTCTGAAATAACCTGATCAACGCTAAACATATTTCAACTCCGGCAAGGTCATTTTGCTGAGTCAACATTAATGTTGATTCATGACACATTCCGGACAGTTTTATGACAGTTTGGCGAAGTTTCAGGCAGCTTTGTCTACACTTGCTGCTGGCATTGCTGCAATACGCTCGGCATGTTCGCTACTGTGATAAAGTGCCAGACTACCATCCATCTGCTCTACCAGTGCTGTGCAGCTGTCAATCCAGTCTCCATCATTACAGTAAATGATGCCTTGTTCCAGCCTGATTTCCGGATGATGGATATGACCACAGATAATACCGTCGTAACCGCCCCGTTTAGCCCTGGTGATTGCTGCATCGCGGTAACGTCCTATAGCTTTGCGTGCTCCGGGTACTTTACTCTTAATATATGCAGCCAGACTGAAATAGCGGCCACCGGTAAGGCGGCGTAGGCGGTTGCACCAGCGGTTGAGAAATAACAGCAGATCATAGAGGTGATCGCCCAGCCAGGCGTGTAACCGGCCGAAGTTTACTTCTTTATCAAATTCATCACCGTGTAGCAGCAGGAAGGTTTTACCCTGTAATGTGGTGTGGGTGCTACGCAGTAATATGCGGATATTGCCAAATTCCTTTCCAGCATAAAGCCGTAAAGCTTCGTCGTGGTTACCTGGCACATAGATGATTTCTACACCTTGTTCAGCTTGCTGCAACAGGTGTCTGACCACTTTGTTTTGGCCTGGATTCCAGTGGACTTGCCTTTGCATTGCCCACAGGTCAACAATATCGCCTAACAGATAAATTTTGTCTGTTCTGGTTTGCTCCAGAAAGTTCAGCAGGTAATCCGCCTGACAGTCTTTGCATCCCAGATGCACATCAGATAAAAAAATGGCGCGGCAGTTCAGCATCATTCAGTACCATGTTATCTTTCAGCTTTTACAGCTTCTGCTGCTGCCATGTCAGTGGTATGACGCTTTTTTGAAACTTTGGTGACCCGGATGTCTATCGCGCTGATAATTCCTGACCGTAAACTTGAAGACCTGCAACAACGCCTGCAACAGGCTTTACCGGATACCTGCATTGAGATCTGGCCTGATATCTCTGAACCGGCAGAGGTTGATTTTGTTGTCGCATGGAAACCTCCGGCGGGTGTCTGGGCTAATTTCCAAGAGTTGAAAGCTATTCAGTGTTTTGGTGCCGGAGTTGACAGCTTACTGTCAGATCCCTTACTGCCACAGGTAGCATTAAGCCGGATTGTTGATCCTGCTCTGTCAGCTGCCATGGTTCGTTATCTGGATGGAGTTGTTTCCTATTATAAGCTGCGGCTGGATTTGTTCGGCCAGCAGCAAAATATGCGACTCTGGAAGCCCC
>CAZXTH010000331.1:0-4142 GCA_964643585.1 uncultured Pseudoalteromonadaceae bacterium | reverse complement strand
CGACCCCCACCATGTCAAGGTGGTGCTCTAACCAGCTGAGCTAAGGACGCACACTAAGTGTTGTCTGTAACAACGGCGGCTATCTTATTGGTGTCGGTGACGGTTGGCAAGTATTTTTGTCTGGTGTTGATGCGTTTGCCTGAAAATTAGCCTGTAAGGGGCGTATTGCAATGAGCTGAAAGCTGTTGCCACCATCTGACATGCTGCCTGGTCTGTTGTTGTAATTGCTCTGCCGGCAGTATAAAACGCTGGTACAGGTGCTGTTCCAGCGGTGTGCCTTTATAAAGCTGCTGTAGTACCGGTAATAGTTGCTGCTGATAATGCAGCAGCTCTGCCAGGTAGCTTTGTACTTCACCAATAAAATATAAGCGCAGTACATTAGCCAGAATATCCGTTGTCTGATTATTGCGCTGGGTTGGGCATATATTGCTGATATCTGCAGTTTCCAGAGCCTGATTCAAACTGGTTAGCCATTGCAGGCTGTAACGCAAACTGTATTGCAACCGGGCAATAAATTGTGTGCGGTATAAGGTTGCCAGTGCTTCTTCTGGATCAAGCCTGGCAGCTTGTTGCCAGTTTTGTGCTGTAACAAGTTGCTGTAGTTGTATCAGTTGGTTCAGTGCCTGATAGGTTTCCGCTAAGCCAGCTGCAGCGGGGCTGAGCAGTTGCTGTTGGCCTGTTAACTGTTGGCGCAGGGTTTCATCGGTCAGCAGCATATTATGTAATGCCGGTATAATGCTGAGTTGCTTTTGCTGATAACTGTCGGCCAGTAGCCGGGCCAGTTCGCTATTATCCCATGGGTAATGCTGGCATTGTTCCAGCTGATAAAGTAAACGCAATTCATAATGCAGTTGCTGGCTGGAACGAAACACCCGGCCCAGGCTGCTGTTGCGTTCGGCGATAAGCTGGTCGAGTGCGCAGTGCCGGGTGGCGTAGGCTTGGGTTAGAGTCAGTGAAATATCTGGCAGCGTTTGCTGTAGGTCGCGGATTGCCGGCAAAGGTGGTGGCGCGGGTATTACCAGCGCTGGAAGTGGTATCTCCAGCACTCGGGCAAGTCGTTTACTGTAATTATGCAGCTGGCGGTCACCACTTGCCGGCTGACAGGCTGTCAGTAGCAGCAGGATGACCAGCAGATATCTTTTTATATTGCAGTTGCTCGTCATATTGCAGTTGCCTGATTTTATTTCGTAACAGGGTGGCAAGCAGTATTGCAGCAACGGTTAACCCGACAATAATACCCACCCAAAAACCATGAGCTCCCATAGCGGGAACAATCAGACTGGTCAGCCCGAGCAGGCAGCCGAGACCAAATCCTACCGGCCAGTATGCCAGCAGTGTAATATAAAAAACCGGCTTGGTAACTTTTAATCCTCTTAATGCACAGGCGGACATTACCTGTATTGCATCGGATAACTGGTAAAAACAGGCCAGAACAAGCAGTGACGCTGCAAGCTGTATGACTACAGGATCAGCAGAGTAGAGAGTAGCAATTTGTGCCCGCATGCTGAAAGTAAATGCCGCAGTCAGAAATGACAGGCCTGCCGCCAGCAACAATGCAGTAGTGACAGTCTGTTTAAGTTGATTAACTTGTTGTTGCCCGGCCAGATGGCCTACTCGTATGGTGGTTGCCAGCCCCATGCTTAACGGCAACATAAAAACCAGCGCACTGTAGTTATTGGCAACCTGATGCCCTGCTACTACTTCAGGCCCCAGATGCACAATAGCCAGTGGAATACAGGCAAACAGTGTGACTTCAAAAAAGATAGAAAAAGCGATAGGTGTTCCCAGGCAAACCAGTTGCCAGATATCGGTTGCAACAGGCATAAATGTTTTAGGTTTTCTGCGGTATAACGCGGTTATTTTGCTTTTCCAGGCATAAATCAGCATGGCGATAAACATAGCGGTAAATACCAGAATGGTGGCAATACCACAACCAACACCACCCATTGCCGGCATACCCAGTTTGCCGTAAATAAAAATATAATTGGCCGGAATATTAACCAGAATTCCTACCAGGCTGATCCACATACTGGCTTTGGTATAACCGACACCCTCAAACAGGTTGCGGCATACCATATAACCGGCTGCCGGAAACAAACTCCAGCTGATATAACCAAGGTATTGCAGGGTTTTCTGCTGCAGTTCGGGTTCCATGTTCAGATAGCTGACCGGGTACTCGATAAATGACATCAGCGCAAACAGCACTGCTGCCAGAAAAAATGCCAGATAAAAGCCTTGTAAGGTAAAATGGGTGATCTGAGCATGTTGTTTGCTACCGAAATACTGAGCGATGACAGGTGTCAGCGCCAGCAACAGCCCTTGCAGTGTCAGAATGACAGGTAGCCAGAGCCCTGAAGCAACGGCAATTGCCGCCATGTCGGTTGCGCTGACCCGGCCAGCCATAACAGTATCAACGAAATACATTAGTGTCTGGGTGAGTTGAGCCAGCATAATCGGGCCTGATAATGTCAGTAACCGGCGGGCTTCGGTACGGCAGAATAACGACATGGGGAATATAATCATTGGTGTCAGCTGGAACTGGCGCGCAATCTATCATAGTTGAGGTGTTATGTTTACCGGAATTGTTCAGGGTATCGCGGAAGTCACAGAAATACAGGAGCAACAACAGCTGAAAACGCTGACTGTTAAGGGGGAGGATAAACTGGTTTACCGGCTGGAGCGGGGAGCCAGTGTGGCAATTAATGGTGTTTGTTTAACTGCAACAGATTTCAACCAGCATGAAGGCTGGATTAAATTTGATGTCATCGCTGAAACACTGGACAAGACCAATCTTGGGAAATTGCAGCTGGGTAGCCTGGTAAATTTTGAACGTTCACTGACATTTGGCAGTGAAATAGGCGGGCATATTGTGTCTGGCCATATTCAGACGACAGCCTTATTACAGCAGGTGAATAAAACCGACACAAACTGTACGTTACGGTTGCAGATTGCTTCTGAATTTATGCCCTATATTCTGCCGAAAGGCTTTGTGGCAGTAGAGGGATGCAGCCTTACTGTGGGTGAGTGTTATGAAGATGGATTCAGCCTGCATCTGATCCCGGAAACATTGGCACTGACGACGCTAGGGCAAAAGCAACCGGGAGAACAACTGAATATCGAGCTTGATCAGCAAACTGTGACTATTGTCCGCACGGTTGAACGGATTATGGCTCAGCGCAGTTAAGTATTTTCTCTCTCCATCAACAAAGATCAATAGCCCCTATTTATCTGAAAGCCTTTTATGCGCTTTAGCTAAAAGGTTTTTCAGAGTGAACAGCACGCCTTCAGTACAACGTACTCTCTGCTTTACCTTGCTTTTTCACAAAACGCTGACAGCGTTGTCACGTTGCCTTTATACAGCCTGCGGCACTGATATTTCATATTCAAAAATGGAATATTGAATATTAATTCATAGATATCTGGTTATGGTAGATTATTTTAACCACAGCAAGCTTTGCCCCTGTTTCAGCCATATTCATTATAAAAAAATAGTATTTAACTAAATTTTGGGAAGACATCGTGAACAGCAAAAACACCTTATTCAGACGCTCTGTGCTGTCTGTTGCCGTTGGTACGTTACTTTCAGGTGCCAGCGCTGTCATTGCAGAAGAAGCCGTTATTCCGGCAGCAGAAAAAGAGATTGAGAAAGTCGTTGTGGTAGGCAGCCGGATTGCCACGACAGAAATTGGCGGATCTTTACCTGTTACTGTGGTGGGTAAGGACGAAATAGATGCGATTGCTGCTGTTTCCGGTGAGGATTTATTCCTGTCGATTCCTCAGTTTGGTGATGTCAGTTTTAACCAGACTTCCGGTCAGGTCAGCAGCAACTTTGCCCGCGGAGATGTTGGCTCTGTTGATTTACGCAATCTGGGAGTCGGCAATACTCTGGTACTGATTAATGGCCGCCGTGGTGTTAATTATCCAAGTAGCCAGGCCAGCGACACACTGGCTCCGGTTTTAACATTTAACTCTAATACGGTGCCGGTAAACGGACTTAGCCGGGTAGAGGTATTACGTGATGGTGCCGGTGCTATTTATGGCTCTGATGCCGTGGCCGGTGTAGTTAATATGGTGTACCAGGACGATTTTACCGGAGGCCGTATTGATGTGCAGTATGGTGATGCACCCGGTACTAACCTGAG
>CAZXTH010000330.1:0-4145 GCA_964643585.1 uncultured Pseudoalteromonadaceae bacterium | reverse complement strand
GATTGGGCCATCGTAAACTGCCGGAGAGTTTTTTGGGCGCCAGGCTATACCGGCATTGCTGTCCCACTGGTGAATAGGGGCATCGTTCATAATGGATGCCAGAGTGTAACCATGTTCCAGTGCTGCAGAATAAATAAACGGTTTGATGTTAGAACCAACCTGGCGTTTGGCTTGTGTTGCACGGTTAAACTGGCTCTGAGCAAAGCTGTAACCACCTACCAGTGAACGGATGGCTCCGTCGTGCGGATCTATAGCAACAATCGCACTGCTGGCTTGCGGTACCTGGCTGAGGCGCCATTGTTGCTCCTGACGGCGAACCAGCACATGCATGCCCGGAGCGAGTATGGCGTAAGCCGTTTTAGGCGCTTGACCCTGACGTTCGTCGCTGATGAAAGGACGGGCCCATTTCAGGCCATCCCATTCTATAGTCTGTTGCTCACCGCCACTGATCAGAACATCGGCAGATTTTTCAGCTACAGATACTACAACTGCCGGGATCAGTTCTTCAAGGCCTCGCTGTTTATCCAGATAGGCAATAATATCTTCTTTACTGAGAGGCTCTTTTTGGTCAAAAACTACGCCTGCTTCGGTACTTTCAACAAACTTGGCTGGCCATAGCACTTCTTCCGGGCCTCTGTAGCCATGGCGTTCATCATAGTTGTAGAGGTTTTGCTGCAATGCGAGCCTGGCTTTGTGCTGCTGCTTGCTATTTACGGTAGTGAAAACCTGCAGGCCGGCGGAATAGGCTGTTTCTTCTCCGTAACGATTAATCATTTCCTGACGAACCATTTCGGCAATATACGGCGCAGAAGCGGTGATTTGGGCGCCATGCAGACGGCTGGTTATCGGTGCGGCAAGCGCTTGCTCGTAGGCGGGTTTATCAATAACGCCAGTGACCAGCATCCGGTTGAGTACTACGTTGCGGCGCGCTCTTGCATTTGACGGAGAACGAACAGGGTTCAGTACTGATGGTGCTTTAGGCAAGCCCGCGATAATAGCAATTTCATCGATACTCAGTTCATGTACTGTTTTACCAAAATAAACCTGTGCAGCGGCTCCTACACCAAAAGAGCGCTGCCCCAGCTCAATTTTGTTCAGATAAAGTTCAAGGATTTCATCTTTACTGAGCAGTTGTTCAATATGGATAGCCAGAAAGATCTCTTTAACTTTACGAATGATCTTCTTTTCTCTTGTTAAGAAAAAGTTGCGGGCAAGCTGTTGGGTGATCGTGCTGGCGCCCTGGCTTGGATCGCCTGTGGTGGCTACCACTACAGCAGCCCTAACAATACCAATAATATCGATGCCGGGATGCTCATAAAAACGGGTGTCTTCAACAGCCAGAAAAGCCTGAACCAACATCGGAGGCATTTCTTCCAGTTTCAGAGGGATACGACGTTTTTCACCAAACTGGGAAATCAGTTCTCCATCCTGGGTAAATACCCGCATAGGTGTCTGCAGGCGTACGTCTTTCAGCGTTGCGACATCTGGCAGATCGTTCTTTACATAGAAGTATGCACCTACGATCGTCAGGCACCCCAGCACAAACGAAATTAAACAAAAAATTAATATTTTTTTTAAAAAAGACACGTTAAGCCTCTAAATTGTTACTAATTTGTTTATTTTGTGCTAGTGTTGATGACTGACCGGATATTAACCCCGGATCCTGACATCTTAATGACACTAAACAGGTTTGGGTATAATCATAACACGGTAGCGGGATACTATGTTAAATCATCTGTTTATTAAAAATACACCGATGGTGGGTATCGATATCGGCAGTCATGCTATTAAAGCGGTGCTGCTTAGCCGGGCACAACAACATTACCAGCTTGAGGCTTTTGCAATAGAATTACTGGAGCATCAGGCTATTGTTGCACATGACATCAGGGATATTAAAGCTGTAACCGGAGCATTAAGGAGAATCAGGGAGAGAATACCGGTAACTGTTAAGGATGCTGTAATTGCTGTGTCAGGCTATACCACGGTAAATAAAGAAATTTTGCTGGCGGAAAACTTAACGGATACTGAACTTGAACAGCAAATTTTGTTTCAGGCAGGTTCCTTGTTTCCTTTTCCGCTGCAGGAAAGTTATTTTGATTTTGAAAGGATGGGAACTGTAACAAATAACAAGCAGAGTGTCATGCTTAGTGTCTGTCGCAGCAGTTATATTCAGCCAAGGCTGGCCGCATTAGAAGCCGCAGGCTTTATACCCCGGATAGTGGATATTGAACGCAATGTATTATGTGAGGCGGCAATATTATGCATTTCGCAGTTGGCTATACCAGAAGCAGCCGCTGTGGCGGTTATTGATATCGGCCATAGTCTTTTAACATTTTGTGTAGTGCAGCAGGGGCGGTTGCTCTATCACCGGGAGCAAATTTTTTCTGGTTATGAACCGATAGTATCCGAGAATTCGTTACCCTATTCCTGCGGCGAGGCTGTGTTTCTGCAAAGCCAGCTATTACAACAAATCAGACGAAATATTCAGGCTTATCAGCAGCAGGCTGCTTTTCCTCCAATACAATATTTATTGTTTAGTGGTGGGGCTGTGCTATCTGAAACATTGTGTAGTGCGCTTAGTGAAGAGCTGAATATTCCTGCCACTATTGCTGACCCTTTTGCTTCTTTGCTGCCTGCCGTTAAGGATTGTGCTGTTAAAGCCGGGCAGGCCGCTCAATTGATGATTGCCACGGGACTGGCTATACGGGGATTTTCATCATGTCATCTGTAAATCTGCTGCCATGGCGTGAACAGGCCAGAAGCCGTTCTCGCCGGCGTTACCTCTTATTGTTACTCGCATTTATTATCAGCAGCCTGATTGTTATCGGCCTTGCTGATGCCGCAGCCTATCACCGTATTTCGGTACAGCGGGATTTAAATAAAACGCTGCAAAACACGCTGGAGCAACAGGCGGCAGATATTACTGCATCGGCTTATTCAGCCCGGCAGCACCATATTTTGCAGCAACAGCTGGCTGATGCTGAGCTGCTGTATTTTAACCGAAACCAGACACTTCAGATCTTGACTGAGGTTGCCAGCCTGATGCCAGACAACCTGTATCTTGATGCGCTTGAATTCAGGCAGCAGCAACTGCTGCTGAATGGCCAGAGTTTTCATCATGCAGCGATTGCAGAGTTTTTGCAACGTGCGCAGCTGTCGGAACTGTTTAGTCTGGTGCAGCCGGAAGTGATTTACAGCACGGATAACACGGGAAGCATGGTTAATCGTTTTCGGATAAGGCTGGCTGTTGTGTCAGCTGATGCTTCAGAAAACAGCATTGTGACTCCCTGACAATTCTTTTGTTGCCGAGGTGCTGTATGCCGTTTTTTGCGCTGAAAAAATATATAACCCATGCTGATAGTGCTTCGGTTAACCGGGCATGGTTTATTTGTGTAGTGATATCCGGTATTGCTGGTGCAGGTTATTTTTTATGGTTGCTTAATACTTATCGTGAGCTCGTTGGTCTGCAACAGCATTTCCGGCAGTTACAGCATCAGTACCAGCAACAAATAACCGCAACCGGACAACTAAATGAACCTGAACAAAGAGCTCGCCTTAACAGCTTATTGCTGAGAGCTGCCAGGAAGGAGCAACTGTCTGTTGTTACAGAGTTGCTGGCAGCAGAAGTTCAGCAATCCGGATTACAGTTGCAACAAATGCAATGGCTACCGGAGCAGGAAAAGCCGCTGTTTAAAGTACAGCCGTTAGCGATGAGCTTACGGGGTAATTATCATCAGCTTGGAATGCTTTTACATGGGCTGAGCCGCCAGCCAGCTTTACTAGGCTGGCATGATCTTTCAATCAGTGCTGTAAGAGATAAAGAACTGGCTTTGCAATTAACGATCAGTATTTATCATTCAGCTGTGGTATCGCCGGATGAGTATGCGGAATCTGAAAATCAGATACCGGAACCTGAGAGTTATGTTGCCCATGCTTTGCGGGATCCTTTTACTGCTGTGGTAATAAAGCCGGGCAACATACCGTCATGCAATAGAGAAGATGAATCCCAATTTGCCGCAGTTGAACCGGGGGAGTTTATGCCGGAACAGCTGATTTTTCGTGGAGTGCTGCAGGATAGCCAGCAAACTCTGGCGGTAGTTGAGGATTTGGAGCAGCGGTTGCATCTTATAGGTATAAGCATGACG
>CAZXTH010000329.1:0-4146 GCA_964643585.1 uncultured Pseudoalteromonadaceae bacterium | reverse complement strand
GGCATTTAAACCTACTTCACAAAAAGAGGTACTCAGGCTGGCTTTACGGCCCGCACCGGAAACACCACTGGTCGCATTGATCACCGGAATACAGTTATCTTCGACCAAGCCGGCTTTCAATAATGGCATCAGCGCCAGTGAACAGGCAGTAGGGTAACAGCCCGGCACAGAAATCAAATCACCCAGTGGTTGATCAATCCATTCCATTAATGAATAAACCGCCTCTTCCAGTAACGCCGGATGCTGATGTTCATAACCATAATACTGTGGGTACAGCTGAGGCTGTTTTAACCGGAAAGCACCGGATAAATCGACAACAGCGATACCTTTAGCCAGAAATAATGGGGCAACAGCTTCACTGGCTTCATGTGGTAATGCTAAAAACGCCACATCAATATTGCCGGCCAGCTCTTGCTGAATACGCTCGTCCTGCCATGGCAGCACTTCAATATCTACCTGCTGTTTATAACGTGGATACAAAGAAGAAAAGGCTTCAGCTGCACGGCCACCTGAGGCATAGGCATAACAAAGTTCAAAATGAGGGTTACGTGACAGCAGCACGACCAGCTCAGCACCGCTATAACCAGCTGCGCCAAGCACCACACTGCGGATCGCCTGGTTTTTTTCAGATAATGACATCGTGTGAAATTCTCCGGAGAGGAAATAACCTATAGGTATAGCACGAAACTGGTGACAGTGTAGTGACAATCACATGCAGCATCAAGAATTTTTATTCTTTTTTTTTGAATTTTTATACAGTCAGTATGTAAGTACTACCTGATCCCGTCCGGCCTGTTTAGCTTTATACAGTGCTTCATCTGCCTTTGACAACAGTTCCCGCGGATGCAGTGTCCCGGTATGCACTGCGATACCAATACTGACCGTAACCCGCAACTGTTGCGCAAAGCTATCGCAGTTAATAGCAGAAACGGCTTTGCGCAGCCGTTCCGACATTTCTGCTGCCTGCTGTAATGACGTATCAGGCAACAAAATAGCAAATTCTTCGCCGCCCCAGCGGGCAACAGTATCCGTCTGGCGGCAATGGCATTCTATTTCCCGGGCCACACATTTCAGCACTTCATCTCCGATGCTATGTGACCAGCTATCATTAACCTGCTTGAAATGATCGATATCCAGCAATACCAGGCTAAGTGGCCGTTGGCTACGGCCAGCACGCATATACTCATGATGCAGCGCTTCGTCAAAAGCCCGCCGGTTTGCCAGCCCGGTTAATCCGTCAACTCTTGCCTGCTGTTCAAATGCTTCTGACTGTAATCGCAGCTGTTCAACCAGTTTAGACTTTTCAGTATTGGCTACTCTTAACTCATCAGCCTGTTGCTGCAATTCGGCTGTTTTTCTGGCAACCAGCCGTTTCAAACGCAGCTCACTGCGTTTTAACCTCGCCAGCCGTAAACGAACTGACAAGATCGTCAGGCCTATCGCCAGCATTGCCAGTAATAACCAGAACCCTGCACGCTGCCACCAGAACGGCGCAATAGTAAACTCCAGTACCGCTTCTTCGCTACTCCATTCACCCTGAGGATAAGACGCAGAAACCCGGAAGCGGTATTGCCCTGGTGGCAGGTTAGTATATTCGGCAAAATTCAGCGTACCTCTTTCTACCCAGTCCTGATCAAACCCTTCCAGCCGGGTACGGTACTGAATACGCTGCGGCATAATAAACCCCAGCCCGGCAAACTTCAGCTCCAGCCGGTTACTGCCGGCTGGCAGAAGAATCTTCTGTTGCCAGTCATAAAAACGGCTATCCACTAAAAGTTCTTCTATTACTACAGGAGGCACAACGGCAGAAAAACGCTTCAGCTTTTCCGGATTAAGCGTACTGACCCCGGCAGAAGTTGCTACCCAGACAGAGCCATCTGTATGCAATGTTGCTGCAGGCCCGGAACCACCATTAGCCTGAGCACTTTCCATTCCATCACTTTCTCCAAACAGCTCAACACTAAACCTGCCGGAACGGCCACTGACCACATCCAGAACCTGTTGTCTGGCAACACGGATAACGCCCCGGTTAGTGGTAATCCAGAAGAACTGTTGCCGGTCGATGACTAATTGAAACAGCTTATCAAATGGCATACCGGCTTCACGGCCAACCATCGTCATGAAACCATCCTCCAGCCGGTAGCTTATCAGGCCACGGTCGGTAGTAATCCACAGTAAACCCGCCTGCACATCTTCTGCAAAACCAAAGGCATTTTCTGCATCATCAAGTTCTGAAAGATCCAGCGCCTTAATCTTGCCTTCCTGCATAACCGCCACACCAACGCCAGTGCCAATAAACAACCGGCCATCCTGGCTTTGCAGCAGGGACATAATAAAATTCCCCGGCAGCCCCTGCTCGGTACCATAAAGCTCGATCTTGCCCTGATGCAAACGATTCAGCCCATTGGCAGTGCCAACCCACACTGAACCATCAGGCTGAGGCTGAATAGCCCGGACCTCATTAGAGGCCAGCCCGTTACCATAATGGTAATGACCCAGAACACGGCCATGCTGCCAGTGCAGCAGCCCATCAGAATAGGTTCCGATCCACAATGAACCATCACGGGGGTCTTCAGCCAGACTCAGTATCGACTGTCCACGACTGGCCTCACGGAGATCAACATGACTTAACTGCCGGTTATACATACGGCTGAGACCACGGCTGGTACCAATCCACAACCCACCATCGCTGTGTGACAACACCGCCCTGACATAATTATCAGCCAAGCCTTTTTCTGCGGTATAAGTGGTAAAAGGTGCATCACGCAGACGGAATAACCCACCATTAGTGCCAACCCACAGGCTTTTCTCACGGTCCAGAAACAGTGACAGGATACGATTATTCGGTAAGCCGGTTTCTATATTCAACCGTTCCAGCCCCAGAGAACTGAATCGCATCAGCCCGTGGTCAACTGTGCCAATCCAGATAACCTCAGGCGTTACCAGTAATTCAGAGACAGAAATATCGGCTAATTCGGGTAATAACAGCTCAGCCTGATATTCCTGAATACGAAACAATCCCTGCCCGGTTCCGAGCAGTATTTCCTGATGATTCCCCGCTGAAATTTCAAATACCGGCGAATCAGGTAATCCTTCAATGCCTGCGCTGAGCAACTGCAATTCAGGCGTAATAAAAACCAGCCCGCTGGCTGTGCCTACCCATAAAACACTGTTTGCATCGATAAAAAGGCTGTAAACATTATTATTCGGCAGCCCCTGCTGTTCTGAGAAATGCTGCCGCTGCCCGTCAGGATACTGCAGAAATACCCCTTCACCTTCTGTTGCCACCCACAAGCGGCCATCAGACAGCGGTACTACATCATTGATCAGCACAGGCATAGCTGGCCAGGCAGTCCAGTGGTTATGGTGAACTCTGGCTAGCCCGCCACGGGCCCCGCCAATCAGCAGCGAACCATCATCGTCCAGAGCCAGCACACGGATACCCGCATCAGGCAAACCGGGAATAGCATCCCGGCCCAGCGTCGTAAACTGACGCCCATTGTAACGGACAACACCTTCCCAGGTTGCCAGCCACAAATAGCCGTCTGCGGTCTGTTTAATGCTGTTAATGGTGTTATGCGGCAAACCATCGCGGGTGGTCCAGCTTTCTTTGAAATACTCGTCGAGTTTAGAAATAGTGACCGGGGCAGGAGCCGAAGATGAAAAAACCGGCAGACTGAACAGTAGAACCACAGCAATACCCAGCTTACAGAAACCCCGCTTCTGCAACATAAATACTGCTCTGGCAATAATGATAAAAGCAGATCCTCTGCGCATGACACATCCCTGTTCAGCAAACGCTGTCGGGGCGAAGATTACTCTAAATAACCCGCTTCGCCAACAGCAAAAGCAGTAAAGTCACTGAATGTTTTTTGAGCTTCAAAATTTCTGAACATAATGCTCAAGAACTTCCGCTTTTTATTACATTTGCTGTCATCTAAAGTAATAACCATCAGGACGCGAAATAGCAAACGACTGAAAAACAACCCGGACTTATACAAATAAAAGGTGATCAAAATGGCAACAAGTAAACTTGTACAAATTCTGAAATCAAATGCAGGTGTGGCAGCTCTGGCTTTACGGATCCCGGTCGGTATTATTTTCGCCGCCCATGGTGCTCAAAAACTGTTTGGCTGGTTTGGTGGC
>CAZXTH010000328.1:3409-4160 GCA_964643585.1 uncultured Pseudoalteromonadaceae bacterium | reverse complement strand
CCTCCGGCGACAGCACCAGCAATTGGCTGTTGGCCAGCCCCTGCCCGACCGGCGGCCATTGCTCCCGCACGCCCTGCCATTGTTCAACCCGCATGGCGCTGGCAATCACAGTACCTTCGGTCGGGCCATAGCTGTTCCACAGCGCCGGCCCCTGCCGGTCAAAACATTGTTGCCAGCGTGCCAGGTGCCCGGCTGTCATCGCTTCGCCGCCGGTGATCACCAGACGCAGATGCGGTTGCAGCGCCGTCGCCTGCTCTTTAGTCAGCTCTTCAGTCAGATAATGCCAGTATGAGGTCGGCAGGCTGATCATGTTGATCTGCAGTTGTTGCAGCAATTGCAGATACTGAGCGGCGGTCAGGGCCAGCCCTTGCTGGTTCAGCGCCAGACAATGGCCTGAGCCCAGCGTCAGCACCAATTCTTCGACAAAGGCATCAAAGCTGAACGCACTGCTGGCCAGCAAACGCCCTGGTTCGGTTGCGTTGATCTGATACAACTCCGCTGCCGCCGCACGGTAGGCGGCCAGCTGGCTTTGGCCTATCAACACGCCTTTGGGCAGACCGGTGGAGCCCGACGTATACATCAGATAAGCCAGCGAGCCGGCGGCCACGGCCGGCAAATCTGCCGCATCAAGGGTTTGCCACAGAGGCGCAGCCAGATCCACTTCGCAACGGCTGACCCCGGCTTGCGCCAGCCTGTTCTGCAAGGCACTTTCCGAGATCAGCAGCGACATCCCGCTGTCCCGGATGATCGC
>CAZXTH010000328.1:0-3399 GCA_964643585.1 uncultured Pseudoalteromonadaceae bacterium | reverse complement strand
TGATCGCGGCCAGCCGTTCGTCCGGCGCCGCCGTTTCCAGCGGCACATAAGCCGCCCCCAGTTTCCACAGGGCCAGAATACTGCTGATCAGCGGCAGGCTGCGCGACAGGAAAATCCCCACCCGTTGACCCGGCTCGACTCCTTGCGTTTCCAGAAAACGGGCAAACCTGTTGGCTTCCCGGTTCAGCTCGGCAAAACTGTACTGGCGGTCGGCACATTGTAATGCCGGCTGCTGCGGCGTTTGCCGGGCAAACTGTTCAAACAGCGTCAACAGTTCAGGCGCCTGGTCCAGCGCGTCCTGCCAGCGCGGATTTAATTGCGGCAGGGCTTGTTGCTGCTGCGGACTGAGCAGTGACATCCGGCTGATTTGCTGCGTCGGATCTTGCACTATGGTTTGCAGCAACTGCAGGTAGCTGTCGGCCAGTTGCTCAATAAATTGCCGGCTGAACAGGCTGCTGGCGTAATCCCACTGCAACTGCAAGCCGGCCGCCGTTTGCGCCGTACTGAGCGACAAATCGAATTTGGCCGGGGCCTGCGGCCCCGGCAACAACGTCAAGCGGCTATCGGCCAGTTGCAATTCAGCATTGTCCAGCGTATCCAGACTGAACATGATTTGGAACAGCGGGTTGTAGCTGTTTCTCTTGTGTTGCAGCTTCTCCACCAGCAGTTCAAATGGCAGCTGCTGATGGGCGAAGGCGGCCAGAATCACTTGCTTGTGCTGGTTTAACAGTTGGTTGAACGGCAGTGCCGGATCTACATGCTGACGCAGCACCAGCGTATTGACAAAATACCCGATCAAGCCGTCGACCTGCGCCTGTTCCCGGTTGGCTGCGCTGGTGCCCAGCACTTGTTCCTGACTGCCGCTGAATTGCTGCAGCAGCACACAAAAGGCCGTTTCCAGCAACATGAACAATGTCACCTGCTGCTGTCTGGCGACTTGCTGCAACTGTTCCAGCAAAGCCGGCGACGCCATCAGGCTGTGACTGCCACCGGTAAAATCGGCGCTGGCAGGCCGCGGATAATCCAGCGGCAGTTGATGCACTTCCGGCAAATCTTTCAGCTGCCCCAGCCAGTAATCGAGCAACTGCTGCAACGGCTCGCCCTGTAGTTGTTGCTGTTGCCAACTGGCATAATCCAGATATTGCAGCGGTAATGGCGCCAGTTGCAGCGGCAGACCTGCGACGGCCGCCTGATAATACTGCCCCAGCTCCCGGGTCAGAACCGCCAGCGACCAGCCGTCTGCCGCAATATGATGGACATTGACCAGCAACACATGATGCTCAGGCGCCAGGCGGACCAGACAGGCTCTGATCATCAAATCAGCTGTTAAATCAAAAGCCGCCGCCGCATGTTGCTCACTGTGCGCCGCTAGCGCCTCTGTCGGGTCTGCCGCTATCGACAGATCGACTTGGGCTAGCCTGAATTCCGTATGAGCTTTGACCAGTTGCCAGGGCGTTTGCGTCTCATCGGTCAGATAAACGGTCCGCAACACCTGCTGACGCTCAACCAACCGGCAAAACGCCTGCTGCAATGCCTGTGCATCCAGCTCGCCGCGGATCTCCAGCGCCATCGGCATATGATAATGCGTGCTTTGACCTTCAATCCGGTCGATCAGCCACAAGCGCTGCTGCGCCGAGCTCAGCGCCGCAATCTGCCGGTTGGAACTGATAGACCACTGGCGGAACTGTGCCATGATCTCGGTTTTGTTCGCTTTCAGCCAGGCCAGTTGCTCACTGTCAAGCAGCGCATCCGCCGCCAGCAGTTTCAGCTTATCGTCCTGCAGGCGGACTTCCGCACCAAGGCCGGCCAGTGCATTTAATTCTTTCAGTAAACTCATAACTCAATGCCTTCTTCCGCCATCTCACTGAAGCGCTGCCGCAGCGAAGCGGACAACTGCGTCGGCAGGCCCGCATCAATCAGGCTGGCTTGTGCGCTGATGGTCTGATATTCAAATAAATCCCGGATACTTAAGCTGACTCCCAGTTGCTGCTGAATTTGCGCAACCAGCCGGGTTGCCAGAATGGAATGGCCGCCTAAATCGAAGAAATTGCTGTGGGTGCTGACGCTCTCCAGTCCGAACAGTTGCTGCCACAACGCCGCCAGTTGCCGTTCAGTGGCCGTTGCCGGTGCGGCATGCACCGGCTCAGCCAGCGTCAGCTCAGGTGCCGGCAGCGCCTTACGGTCAATTTTGCCGTTGGCATTCAGCGCGAGCCCCGTCAGCACCGTATAAACCGAAGGTTGCATGTATTCCGGCAGTTGGCTGTGCAACGCAACTTTGCAGTCGGCACTGATAGTTTCTGCGCTCTGCAAACTACCGAGCCAGGCCACCAGCCGGCGCTGGGCAGCTTCCCCATGTAACGCCACGACAACCTGATCGACGCCGGGCACCTGTAACAGCGCCTGTTCGATTTCAGCCAGTTCAATCCGGAAGCCGCGCCATTTCACCTGATGATCGCGCCGGCCTATGTAGCAGATGTCGCCATTGCTGTTCAGCCGGACCAGATCGCCGGTCCGGTACAGCGTTGCCGACGCATCCAGCGTCGCCGGCAGCGGATTGGCGATAAAAGCACGGGCAGTCAGTTCGGGCTGGTTCAGATAACCCAGTGCCAGACCGGCACCGCCGACATACAGTTCACCGACGGCTCCCGGCGGTAACAACTGCAGCTGTTTGTCCAGTACATAGTGAGTACTGCCGCTGATGCTTTGTCCGATCGGATAAGGCTCGTTCTGTTGCTGACGGATCTCAAAGAAAGTACTGAACGTGGTATTTTCCGTCGGTCCGTACATATGCAGCAGATGTTGCGTGTTGCCATGGCAGAGCAATAAATCCACCGCTCGGTTGTCCACCGCTTCACCGCCAAACAACAGATATTTCAGCGGGGCAAACACATCCGGCCCGGCATAAACCTGCTGGTTAAACAACGCTGTCGTGATAAACAGCACACTGATCTGATGCTGGCGGATCGCCTGGCGCAGTTGCTGCGGATCCAGCAGACATTCTTTGTCGATGACGACCAGCGAAGCCCCGGCCAGCAATGGTGCCCAAATTTCAAAGGTGGCGGCATCAAAGCTATGGTTGGAGCTTTGCGCCACCACATCAGCAGGCGTCAGAGCGACATAGTTGCAACCGGTACAAAGTCGCAGAATACCCTGGTGGCTGACCATCACGCCTTTGGGCTGACCAGTCGAGCCAGAGGTGTAGATCACATAAGCCAGAGTTGCCGGGCTGACGGACGCTGGGGCCGGTGCCGTTACCGGCTGACTGCGCAGTCCGACAGCCGTATCAAGGCACAGGGCCTGACAATCGGCCAGCTCGGTCAGCGCAGGGGCCAACGCCTGTTCGGTCAGCACCAGCCGGGCTGCAGTATCCTGCAGCATATAGGCCAGACGGCTGGCCGG
>CAZXTH010000327.1:818-4172 GCA_964643585.1 uncultured Pseudoalteromonadaceae bacterium | reverse complement strand
CAGACTGCGTTGTGTTTCCGGATCGAACGTACGGATACCATCTACTTCGTTATCAAAAAAGTCGATACGAAATGGCTGCAACGCTCCCATGGGATAGAGATCAAGGATAGAGCCTCTGGCAGAGAATTCACCATGCTCCATAACCTGTTCTACATGACGGTAACCAATCTGACTCAGTTGCAGTTTCAGCTGTGCCAAGTCCAGTTGCTGGTTTTCTAAGACCAGAAAACTATGTTGCTCCAGGTAATCACGGTGACAAATCCGTAATAATGCGGTGCTGACAGGGACAATGACTAACCCGTGTTCCAGCCTGGGAAGCTGATAAAGCGTCTTCAGACGCTGTGAAATAATATCCTGGTGCGGCGAGAATACATCGTAGGGCAATGTTTCCCAATCCGGCAATGTCAGTACCGGGTAACCTGCCGGAAGAAAAACGCTGAGCTCCTGCTCTAGCCGTAAAGCCGCAGGAGTATCCTGCACCAGCAACAGATAAACCCCTTGGTGTTGCTGTAGCATGTCGGCGATAGCCAGAGGCAGGGCTGCACCGTGCAACTGGCCCCAGCTTAGTAAGTCGGAGTGTTTTTTGATAAAGGGTAAGGAATGGATAACGCTCATTAATTACTCAGAAATTCCTGCAGGCAGAGTGATTGCAATGCCCTGTATTGTTGCTCTTACTGGTTACGTTGTTCCGCTTTCAGTTTCAGTTGCCTTGACTGCTGATGCAAGCTGGCCCGGACCAGTAGTTCACGATCTTCATCTCTTATCCGGCGGAACGCGGCTTTAATCTGCCATTGGTTGTCGTGCTGTTCGCAACTGACAATCTGGCCGAAACAGAATACCGCACCTTCGTTATTATCCAGAAATAATTTTATTTCAACGACCTGGGTAGGCTCCAGTGGTGCCGTTGCCATATAGCAGCAGCCTGAACCACCGAAGCTGATAGTCTGGAACCGGTTCTCTGCAGCATCATGCTGTTTCAGCATATAGTGCATCAGCAAATCAATTTTGCGAGCCTGTTGCTGCAGGTACAGCGCCAGCTCTTCAGCCAGCTCGCCTAATTTGTTCAGGGAGCGCAGAGCGGTATGATTAAGCAGATTGACTTCACCTGATAATAAAAAAGGCTCCGGAATTAACGGTATAAAATTGTCAGCCTGAGGCAGAGTGTCCGCATCTCCGAGCAATCGTACATTGATACTCAGCGAGTGCTGAACACTAAAGTAGTCGTTATATTCATCGGCCAGTTGGTTTAACAATTGCTGATTCATAAATTGTCTCTGTGCAGTCTGCTTGTAAGTGCAGACAATAATCACTATTATCGGCACCACTTTACCATCTAACTTAGGCAATGTCCTGAATATTAGGATGCATCTACCCGTCAGTTTTTTTATCGGTCTGCGCTATAGCCAGAGCCGTAAAGGCAATGCCTTTATTTCTTTTATTACGCTGTTTTCTGTAGCGGGTATCTTTCTCGGGGTCATGGCCCTGACTATTGTCAGTTCGGTGATGAATGGTTTTGAAGCTGAACTGAAAAAGCGTATTCTGGGTGTTATTCCCCATATTGTGGTACGTGCAGCAGACAATAACTGGCAACAACAGGCTAATCGTATATCTGGTGTGCAGCAGATTACCCCTTTTTTACAGGCTGAAGCACTGGTGCAATCTCCGCGCCAGCTGACGGCTGTGCTGATGCAAGGGCTTGAGACCGAGCAACTACCGGAATTTTTGCAACGCTCGCTGGTGGTTGGTTCGTGGCAACAGTTTTCGGCTAAACGCTATAGTGTCATGCTGGGGGCTGAACTGGCGGACCAGTTGCAGGTAAGTGTGGGGCAACAGGTACGTTTTATGTTGGCTCAGGGGGGCAGTTTTACGCCGATGGGCTGGGTACCAAGACAGCGTTTATTCACCGTGACCGGTATCATTGAAACAGGGTCGGATGTTGATAAGCTGATTGCAGTGACAGCACTGCAAGATCTTGAAAGGCTGTTACCTGCAACTGAGCGTCAGGTGCAGTGGCGGCTTAGTCTGGCTGAGCCTTTTGCGGCTCCTCAGCTGGCAGAGCGTTTATCAGGGCTTGAATCTGTGCAAAATGTGCAGGACTGGCGTCAGACGCATGGCAAGTTGTTCTCTGCTGTGGCGATGGAAAAAGCCATGATGTGGTTGATGTTGCTACTAGTGGTGGCGGTTGCTGCATTTAATATCGTTTCTGCATTGGTGATGATGGTTACAGACAAACAGGCTGAGGTTGCTATCCTGAAAACACTGGGTATGTCAGGGCGGCAGTTGTTCAGTATTTTTACGGTGCAGGGCATCAGTAACGGTCTGATTGGAGCATTTCTCGGCACAGTTGCTGGTGTACTGTGCTGCTGGCAACTGAACACTATTCTGGCATTACTGGGTGTGAATCTGGCTTCAGGTATGATGTTGCCTGTTGATATCAGGCCCGGGCAGATTCTGCTCATTTTCTGTAGTGCTTTGTTCCTGACGCTGCTGGCTGTGCTTTATCCGGCCTGGCGTGCCGTTAATATTAATCCGGCGGAAGTTTTGCGAGATGAATAATATTGTAAGTTGCCGGCAGCTGTTTAAAAGCTACCGGGATGGTCAGCAGGTAACAGAGGTTCTGCATGGCATCGATTTAGAGCTGCAGCGTGGTGATATGCTGGCGATTGTTGGCAGTTCCGGTTCTGGTAAAAGTACGCTGCTACATTTGCTGGGAACACTGGATCAGGCTGACAGCGGGCAACTATTGATTCTGGGGCAGGATGTTGCCCGGATGACCGAGCTGCAAAAAGCGGCATTACGCAACCGTCAGCTGGGTTTCATTTATCAGTTTCATCACTTGTTAATGGATTTTTCTGCTGCT
Source organism: uncultured Pseudoalteromonadaceae bacterium (assembly GCA_964643585.1). GTDB lineage: Bacteria > Pseudomonadota > Gammaproteobacteria > Enterobacterales > Alteromonadaceae > Alishewanella. The sequence continues at coordinate 1,312 of CAZXTH010000327.1, read as the reverse complement.
GAAAATGTGGCGATGCCTTTATTGATTCAGGGAATGAAACGGCCACAGGCGCTGCAACAGGCAGAAGCAATATTGCAACGGGTAGGGCTTGCTCACCGTCTGGAGCATAAACCATCAGAGCTGAGTGGCGGGGAACGGCAGCGGGTAGCTATAGCCCGTGCCTTGGTTGCTAAACCGGCATTGGTACTGGCTGATGAGCCGACCGGTAATCTGGACCATGCAACAGCAGAAAATATTTATCAGTTGTTGCGCCAGCTTAACCAGGAGCTGGGCACCAGTTTTATTGTGGTAACGCATGATCGTGCGTTAGCCGGGAAACTGGACCGGCATTATCTGATGACGGATGGCCGGTTACATGCAGAGTTAGCTGAGGCTGATGAAAACCAGCCGGAGAATCTGCATGAGTAACCTTGCCTGGCAACTGGCCCGGCGCTACCGTTCTACCCGACATACCAGCGCTTTTATCCGTTTTATCTCCGCCAGCTCAACGCTGG
>CAZXTH010000327.1:0-808 GCA_964643585.1 uncultured Pseudoalteromonadaceae bacterium | reverse complement strand
AGTAGGGCTGGGGGTAGCGGTGTTGATTTTGGCACTGTCTGTAATGAATGGTTTTGAACAGGCACTGGAACAACGTTTGTTGTCAGTAATGCCGCATGTAGAGCTTGAAGCGGTTAACCATCAAATGGAAGACTGGCAACGCAAGGCTGAACAGTTCCGGCAGTTACCTCAAATCAGGGGCGTTGCTCCCTACATTAAGGCCAACGGGATGCTGCGGCAGGGGCAGCAGGTTAAAGCTGCACAAATTCGGGGAATTGTTCCAGCCAGTGAACAGCAGATCAGCGATTTTGCTGATTATCTGTCCGCAGGTAGTCTTGCAAGCCTTGGCCCGGATCAGGTTGTGCTGGGCAAGGGCGTGGCTGAAGCCCTTAATGTGTCTGTCGGGCAGTCGGTGCAGCTGATGTTGCCAGAGTTTAGCGATGATGGCCGCTTGTCAGGGCAGACGCTGGTTAACTTACAGGTTAGTGCCATTATTGCTATGGGCGGGCAACTGGATTATAGCCAGGTATGGGTTGATATGCCTGCTCTGGCTGAATGGTTGCACCAGCCCCCCCTGAGTATTCACGGACTGGCTTTTCGCATTGAACAGGTATTTCAGGCTCCTGCTGTTGCCCGCTTGTTAGGCCAGCATTCTGAAGATTATGTTTATCTGCTGGATTGGTTTCGCAGTCAGGGACATGTTTATAACGATATTCAGATGGTGCGGATTATTCTGTATCTGGTATTGGCGCTGGTTATTGCCGTTGCTTGTTTTAATATTGTTGCGACACTGGTTATGGCGGTACGCGAGAAAGAAGCGGATATTGCG
>CAZXTH010000326.1:3776-4182 GCA_964643585.1 uncultured Pseudoalteromonadaceae bacterium | reverse complement strand
TTTAACTATCCGCTGAATGAAACCTTTACCACGCTGATCCCGGCACTGATTATGGGCAATACTGTTATTTTTAAACCGGCCAAGTATGGTGTACTGCTGATTCAGCCATTACTTGATGCGTTTTTGCAGAGTTTTCCGCCAGGTGTCATTAATGTGATTTATGGCCGTGGCCGTGAAACGGTTGGCGTACTAATGGAGAGCGGCAAAATCGACTTATTTGCGTTTATCGGTACCAATAAAGGTGCCAGTGATCTGAAACGCATGCACCCTAAACCGCACCGTTTACGGGCAGTACTGGGACTGGACGCTAAAAACCCGGCCATTATTCTGCCGGATGCGGATGTAAACCGTACGCTGAAAGAATGTGTGGCGGGCAGCTTGTCGTTTAATGGTCAGCGCTGTACGG
>CAZXTH010000326.1:0-3766 GCA_964643585.1 uncultured Pseudoalteromonadaceae bacterium | reverse complement strand
AAAAATTCTCTTTGTTCACCGCAGCATGGCAGACAACTTTGTTGCCCGGCTCAGCGAAGCAGTAAATCAGCTGAGTCTTGGGATGCCGTGGCAGGATAAAGTGCAATTGACCCCTTTACCTGAGCCGGGAAAAACTGATTACCTGAGCGCACTGGTTGCTGATGCTGTGGCGAAAGGCGCCAGACTGGTCAATGACGGTGGTGGCGAAACGGTTGCGTCACTGTTCAGACCTGCACTGGTTTATCCGGTCAGCAAAGATATGCGTCTGTACAGCGAAGAGCAGTTTGGACCGGTCATTCCGGTAGTGCCGTATGACGATATTAATGAAGTTATTGATTATGTTGTGAATTCTAACTTTGGCCAGCAACTGAGTATCTTCGGGCAGGATCCGAAACAAGTAGGGGAACTGGTGGATATTTTCAGTAATCAGGTCGGCCGGATTAATTTGAACAGTCAGTGTCAGCGTGGGCCAGACAGCTTCCCGTTTAATGGCCGCAAAGACTCGGCTGAAGGTACGTTGTCTGTGGTTGATGCATTGCGGCAGTTTTCTATCCCGACACTGGTGGCGGCTAAATATCAGGAAGGCGATGTTGGTTTTGTCAAAGAGATGATTAGCCAGCGTTCATCGAACTTTCTGGCGACAGACTTTTTATTCTGATGGTAGGGGCTGGCGATAACATTATCGCCAGCCCGGTTTTTCATTATAAAAATGACTGTATTTTCTCCAGAGCAATATCTGGTTTTTCAAACTGTGTCAGGCGGGTAATTTCCCGGCCATTTTTCAGAATAATCAATGTTGGAAAATCGTTCGCCTGAAATTGCTGTAGCCGGGCGTTATCCTGATCCAGTGTTAGCGGGTAGGTAATAGCGAATTTCTTACGGTACTCGGCAACATCCGCTGGTTCTGTCCATAAATGTGTGACGTATGCTTGCAGTGACATCTGCGGATACTGCTGATGTAGGCGGGCAACGGTATCGATGGCGTTAACACAATTTTCTGCCATCTGCGGGTGCAGATCTTTCATATACCAGTCGCACCAGGTTGCAGAAAAATATATAAGCTCAACGCCTGTCTGGCGTATCTCCGTTGTTTGTGGTTTGGTACTGGTTGCTGTTTTAAGCTCCGTTTCTGAGTCCAGTTTATCAGCAGCAAGCAAAGCAAGCTTATCTGCCAGTATCTGATCATCCTGATAGGTGGTGTAAACCACGTTGCCTTGCCGGTTGATCAGCACATGAAATGGCGTACCTTTAAAATCAAAATTGCTGGCAATGGAACCGTTATTATCCAGCACTATAGGGATGGTTAACTTGTGCTGCTGATACAGCCTTCTGATATTGTTGTCGGTTTCATTAAGGTTAAGATTGACCGCAAACATGGCGATACGATCATGGTATTGCTCGTAAGCACGTTGCAGGCTGGGGAGTTCCTGTCGGCATTCCCTGCACCAGCTGGCCCAGAGTTTTAAATAAACAGGTTGCTTGCCAATATAAGACGCTACAGAAACGGGGTCGCCTTCAAATACCTGATAGCTGGGGTCAAGCTTCAGGGCAGTAGCACCTGACTGCAATGCAATCAGGCTTAACAGTAACAGCCAATATTTTTTCATACTAACTCTCCGTTATTTCCGGCTGGAAATTAAACCCGACCGCCAGTCTGTTCCAGGCATTAATTGTCATAATCAGTGAGGTTAAATCAACGATTTGCTGCTGGTTGAATACTGAAGCCACATTCTGATAATCGCTGTCAGTCACTTTATTACCAGCCAGTCTGGTTAATACTTCGGTCCAGTGTAAAGCTGCACACTCCTGTTCTGAGAATACACCGGTTTTGTACCAGGCGCCCAGTAAATCCAGCCGTTGCTGGTTTTCGCCGTCTTTACGGGCTTCGGCAGCATGCATATGCTGGCAAAAAGCACAGCCATTAATCTGTGAGGCCCGCAGTTTTACCAGATGAACCAGCTTCGGATTAAAACCAGCAGCAGCTTTTTCTCCCAAACTGACCAGAGATGTAAGCAGCGCAGGTTGTAATTGATATACCTTATTGCGGCTCAGACGTTCTTGCATGATTTAGCTCCTGTTATTTGAGTACAGGGCAATGATGCAACAGTGTTAAAGCTCAAAATTGTATTTTTGCGACAGCCGTCAACACGCTCTAGTCAGGCGTTTTTGATTGTTTGCGTTGCCGGTATTGCCCCGGTGTCTGGTGGGTAATTTTTTTAAACTGGTGAATAAACTGCGCCTGGTCGTAAAAACCACTGCTAAGGGCAATCTCTGTCAAACTACGTTGAGGATTAAGGTTGATCAGCATTCGTGCCTGGCGGATACGATGCAATGTTTTCAGGTGTATGGCTGGTAGCCCTACTTCTTGCCTGAATGTGCGCTCCAGCTGGCGGCGGCTGATTGCTGCCTGGCTACTTAGCTGCTCTATTGTCAGCGGGCTTTGCAGCAGCTGTGGTAACAGATGTTGTATTACCCCATAATCTGCCTGTTCAGCAGATTGCAGCAGCCAGTTTTCGATCAGCTGTATCCTGATAATAAAAGAGTCTATACCATCCAGTTGCTGACATAATTGCTGAAGCTGAGGAACCAGCAATTCAGGTTCAGGCATGATATCAATTTCAGTTGGTAGCTGTTTCCCCAGTAACTGAAAAGCCCCTCCGGGGTGAAAGCGAATGCCTAGTAAATCTTCACCATCTGAAAGTGGCATCAGTGCCATATTATGGCTGGCTCGAAAGCTGAGTTGAGGTTGCTGCTGATGGCGAAAATTGAAAATCAGGCTGCTGCCGCCATCAGGATAGAGTTTTTCTACCACGCCGGTTTGGGGCAGGCCTAAAGTTCTGATACTCCAGTAGCATTGGATCCAGGGACGCAGCCGCGGATGAGGATAAACAGCCTGAAAGCCAAGATGAGTCAGATTGCCGACCGGCAGATTGATGCTACCGTTATTCATCACCGGAAACCGGTTATCGTAAAGTGCTTCAAGCATACACAATTCTGCTGGATCTGTTGAGCTATACCGGAATAAGTTTGTCGCTGTCAGCTGGTTATTTTTGTATAATTTATACGTTTTGTAGTTATTTTTAATCGAGCAATTATTTACCTGATGGCGTATCATTAAATCTTCATTCAGGTGAAGCAGAGGAGTTTTATGGATCAGCAGTTTCTTGACGCCGTTCGCCAATTGATTCCGGCAGACCGCTATTTTGATGATCCTATTGCCACGTTAGCTTATGGTACGGACGCCAGTTTTTACCGCCTTATTCCAAAGTTGGTGTTACGGGTGGAAAGCGAAGCTGAAGTTGTCTCTCTGTTGCATCTGGCCGCGCAGTATCAGGTCGCGGTTACCTTCCGCGCTGCGGGCACCAGTTTATCCGGTCAGGCGGTCACGGATTCTGTCTTGATTGTGCTGGGTGAAAACTGGAATGGCCGTAATATTCTGGAACAGGGCATGAAAATCCGCTTACAGAGCGGGGTTATTGGCGCTCATGCCAACGCTGCGTTATTGCCCTTCCAGCGCAAAATAGGGCCGGATCCTGCGTCAATTAATACCTGCAAGATTGGTGGTATCGTGGCAAACAATGCCAGCGGTATGTGCTGTGGTACGGCACAGAATACCTATCATACTCTGGCAGGGATAAGAATGGTGCTGGGAGATGGTACTGTGGTTGATACCGAAGATACCGTCAGTGTGGTGGCATTTCGTCAAAGCCATGCCGGGTTGCTGGATGAACTGGCAAGACTGGGCCGGGAAACCCGTAATAATGCT
>CAZXTH010000325.1:3072-4197 GCA_964643585.1 uncultured Pseudoalteromonadaceae bacterium | reverse complement strand
TCGCAGCTATTACAACAGGTTGAACAACCGCTGGTGCCACAGCGGGCTGATGGCCCTTTTGTTATTCTGATGGTTGGGGTAAATGGAGTAGGTAAGACCACAACCATTGGTAAGATGGCGCAGCAATTTAAACAGCAGGGCAAATCTGTCATGCTGGCTGCTGGTGATACGTTCCGTGCTGCAGCAGTTGAACAGCTGCAGGTATGGGGTGAGCGTAATCAGATACCGGTTATTGCCCAGCATACCGGAGCAGACAGTGCTTCGGTTATTTTTGATGCGTATCAGGCAGCTAAAGCCAGAAAAGTTGATGTATTGATCGCAGATACAGCAGGCCGCTTACAGAATAAAGCTCACCTGATGGAAGAACTGAAAAAGATTGTCCGGGTGCTGCAGAAGATTGATCCCGAAGCGCCACATGAGGTTATGCTGACGGTTGATGCCGGAACGGGACAAAATGCATTAAGCCAGGCGAAAGTATTTAATGAAGCTGTACCACTGACGGGCATCAGCCTGACTAAGCTGGATGGAACAGCTAAAGGTGGTGTTATTTTTGCTGTGGCTGATCGTTTTCAGGTTCCTATTCGTTATATTGGTGTTGGTGAAGGCATTGATGATCTGCGGGTGTTTAGTAGCCAGGAATTTATCAGGGCGCTGTTTAATAAGGACGCATGATGTTGCAGTTTGAGCAGGTAAGTAAAAGTTACCCGGGTGGCTTTGTGGCACTGGAGAAAGTCAGTTTTTCCCTGGCTAAAGGTGAAATGGCTTTTCTGACCGGACACTCTGGCGCCGGTAAAAGTACTTTGCTCAAACTGATTAGTCTGATTGAACGCCCGAGTGCAGGCCAGTTACTGATTAATGGTATCGATCTGAGCCGGATACGGCGGCGGCAGATTCCGTATGTCCGTCGTGATATCGGCATTATTTTTCAGAACCACCGGTTACTGATGAACCATACTGTTTTTGATAATGTTGCATTGCCCCTGGTGATAGAAGGTTTTACCGGCAAAGAAATGGTGAAGCGGGTGCATGCTGCTCTGGATAAAGTGGGGTTGCTGGATAAAGTCCGTTGCCTGCCGGAAACCTTATCCGGTGGTGAACAACAGCGGGTTGGTATTGCCAGAGCGG
>CAZXTH010000325.1:0-3062 GCA_964643585.1 uncultured Pseudoalteromonadaceae bacterium | reverse complement strand
GGACGAGCCTACCGGTAACCTTGACCCTGATTTATCCAAAGACATTATGCGGGTGTTTGAAGCATTTAATCAGGTTGGGGTGTCAGTGCTGGTGGCAACACACGATCTTGGATTGGTTGCCCGGATGAAGTACCGTACACTGACCCTGAAGCACGGCAAGATGATTAATGACGGACTGCTGCAGTATAAGGAGCCGTTATGAGTATTTTGTTTTCAGGCCGTGCCAGTGGTGCTTCGGTTCGCCGTTTCGGGCTGGTCCGCCGTTTTGTTATGTTTTGGGTTAACCATGTTCGTCAGGCGCTGGCCAGTTTAGGAGAGCTATGGCGAACTCCTTCTGCTTCGATGCTGACCATTGGCGTTTTAGGTGTCAGCTTGACTCTGCCTGCAACTTTACATTTGCTGGTTAAAAATGTTGATCAAATCAGTGACAGCTTTACACAAGCTGCTGAAATCAGCTTGTTTATTAAGGAAGGCTCGTCAGCCAATCAGATAAACAGTTTGCTGACAATTTTACAGGCTGATCCGGAAATCGCTCAGGTACGGCATATCAGTAAACAACAGGCGATGGATGAGTTCCGGCAGGTATCGGGCTTTGGTGCGGCTCTGGACTATCTGACGGATAACCCTTTGCCGGATGTGCTGGTGGTTATGCCGAAAAATCCATCAGCAGAGGCTGCACAGGCTTTACAACGCCGCTTATCTGCAGAGCGGATAGTGGAATTCGGTAAACTGGATATTGACTGGCTGACACGGCTGGATGCTATTGTCAGCCTGCTGCGGCAGGCGGTAATACTGATTGCTCTGCTGCTGCTGGGAGCGGTGTTATTGATCATTGGCAATACCATCCGGCTGTCAATTATGAATAAGAAAGATGAAATAGAGGTGATGAAGCTGGTTGGGGCTACCGATGCCTTTATTCAGCGGCCTTTTCTTTATACCGGTGTCTGGTTTGGCGTCTTTGGTGGCTTGCTGGCATTCCTGATTGTTGAAGCAATGCTATGGTGGCTGCAAAGCGCTATTGTTGATGTTACATCGTTATACGAGAGTCAGTTCCGGCTGATGCCATTAAGTTTTGCTGAGTTTATCGGGTTGTTGCTGATTGCTATAGCATTGGGGTTGGGTGGTTCTTACCTTTCTGTGCGCCGTCATATCAGTGCTATTGAACCTGTTGGGCCCTGATTTGTCTGTATAAGACAGGGGCTTTTGACGGCCCTCATTTGTTTAGTTTGTATTTTTCTTAGAACCTGTTTCGGATCTGCTGCACTTTGGCTCTGCTGTGTTAAAAACAGGCTTAAAATGCTCATTTACTCCATGTAAACTGCGCTTTCGCGCCTGTTTTTGCCTTGCATAACCTTTGTTCGCGAGATCTGAAACAGGTTCTTAAAACGTAATTTCTTAGAATAAGCCGATCTAAAAAGTGATGAAACTTAAATTAGCACTCTCAATCAAAGAGTGCTAAGATGATTTCAATTTAATATTAAGGCACAGGATTTTCACGATGACTGAAGCTTCAGAAATGATGTCTTTACCGGCAGTAGCCTCCAGCAGTAGTCTGGAAGCTTATACCCATGCTGTCAGTGCCATCCCTATGCTGACAGCTGAAGAAGAGCGTAATCTGGCGGAACGTCTGTTTCAGAACGGCGATCTGGATGCTGCCCGCCAACTGATTATGTCGCACCTGCGGTTTGTTGTTCACATTGCCCGTAGTTATTCAGGTTATGGTTTACCGGTCAGCGATTTAATTCAGGAAGGTAATATCGGCCTGATGAAAGCGGTCAAACGTTTTGACCCGTCAGTGGGTGTTCGTCTGGTGTCTTTTGCGGTGCACTGGATAAAAGCAGAAATTCACGAATATGTTCTGAAGAACTGGCGTATTGTTAAAGTGGCAACTACAAAAGCACAGCGCAAACTGTTCTTTAATCTGCGTAAAGCAAAGAAACATCTTGGCTGGTTCAGTCAGGAAGAAGTAAAGAATGTTGCAGAGTCTCTGGGAGTAGCTGAGCACGAAGTTCGTGAGATGGAAGCCAGAATGAGCAATTATGATATGCCGTTCGATGCTCCTGATGAAGATGACGACTCTGCTTATACTGCGCCGGTTTATTATCTGGAGGATAAAACTTCCGATCTGGCCCATCAGGTTGAAGAAGACCAGTGGGATACTGCAGCTGTGGATCGTTTGCAGGCTGCAATGCGTACACTGGATGACCGTAGCCAGGATATTATCCGTGCCCGTTGGCTGGATAATAATAAACTGACGTTGCAGGAACTGGCAGACCGCTATCAGGTGTCAGCTGAACGGGTACGTCAGCTGGAAAAGAATGCGAGGAAAAAACTACATACAGCAATGAGTGTGTAAGACAGGTTTATAACAGATTTAAAAATGCCGGCTTTTAAGCCGGCATTTTTGTTTCTGGTGGATAATTGTCTTCCGGATAATTTACCAGTGCAAAAAGGTGGCAATTCCTGTTATTTTATCGTCTTTTCCAGGTTAACTATTAAATAACATGATGAGTAAATTATTTTTATTATTCAGGTATTTTTTGGCTGCTATATGCTGTGCTATGCCTGTTTTCGCGTTTGCTGCCAGTTCCTCTGCTCTTGAGCTGGAGGCTATTAGTTATGAAGAGGCTCTTTATCTTTATCAGGAACAAGGCGGTATAGAAAATTACCGCTGTACGCTACAGCCTGCCGATGCAGAGTATCATGTTACAGAGCATAGCCTGCCGATAGCGGTTGAAATTGATGAATGGCTTTTTGTCAGGCTGGCAGGCGTTATTCATTCATTACCACAACAACACATTATAGATTCAGAAACACTTTATGGTTCAGATGAGCTGTCAGCAAAGCTTGTGGTTAAACAGCAGCTTAACCATTCGGAGTATGGTGAGTCTGACGATCGGTTTGTTGAGTTAACAATGACTAATGCCTCTGGTGAACATATTTTCCAGACTGTCGGAACCGCTTGTGGGATTTGAAAAGCCCGGTCGATGGCGTTATGCCAGATGCTTAATCATTGCTGCTGTTGCTATAACCGTCACTGGTTGTATGGCTGTTGCAACGGT
>CAZXTH010000324.1:1659-4203 GCA_964643585.1 uncultured Pseudoalteromonadaceae bacterium | reverse complement strand
CAGGGCGGCATGCCCAGGTATTCAGTGAGCTTACCCGTTATCTGGGAATAGGTGATTACAGCGCCTGGGATGAAGATGCCCGTCAGGCTTTCCTGCTGGCTGAACTGGCTAATCGCCGGCCATTGTTTCCAAAACAATGGCAGCCTTCGGCAGATGTGCAGGAAGTGCTGGATACATGCGATATTGTGGCCCGCCATGGTAGTGAAGCACTCAGTACTTACGTTATTTCGATGGCGGGTAAACCATCAGATGTACTGGCGGTTCAACTGCTATTAAAAGAGTCCGGAATCAGCTTTCCGATGCCGGTTGCACCTTTGTTTGAAACATTGAGTGACTTGCAGAATGCTCCGGACTGTATGAAACGGTTACTCAGTATTGACTGGTATCGTGGTTATATCAAAGGCCGGCAGGAGGTCATGATTGGTTATTCAGACTCTGCTAAAGACGCCGGAGTATTTGCTGCTGCGTGGGCTCAATACAGTGCGCAGGAAGCGCTGGTTACCATCTGCCAGCAGGCTAGTGTTCGCCTGACCCTGTTTCATGGTCGCGGGGGCACTATTGGCCGAGGAGGTGGCCCGGCGCACGCTGCTATTTTATCGCAGCCTCCGGGATCGCTGGCCGGCGGGTTGAGGGTAACCGAACAGGGCGAAATGATTCGCTTTAAGTTTGGTTTACCGGGTTTGGCTGAACGCAGCCTGGGGCTATATGCCAGTGCTGTGTTGGAAGGGATGTTATTGCCTCCACCTGTACCCGATGTTGCCTGGCGTAAGCTGATGCAACAGCTGGCTGATGACTCGTGTGAAGCGTACCGGGCTGTGGTCAGACATAATAGTGATTTTGTACCTTATTTCCGGGCTGCTACTCCGGAGCAAGAGTTGGGACAACTGCCGCTGGGCAGCCGGCCTGCTAAACGTAACCCTGCAGGGGGAGTTGAAAGCCTGCGTGCGATCCCATGGATTTTTGCCTGGTCCCAGAACAGGCTGATGCTGCCCGCATGGCTGGGAGCCGGTGCTGCGTTGGCTAAGGCTGTTCAGAGAGATAATGCTGCTCTGCTGGATGAAATGCAGCAGAAATGGCCGTTTTTTGCTACCCGTTTATCTATGCTTGAAATGGTTTTTCTGAAAGCCGATGCTGATATTGCAGCCTATTACGATAAGGTACTTGTTCCGGATGGGCTGAAGCATTTGGGACAAACACTGCGTGAGCAACTGGCGGCAGATCGGGAACTGCTACTGCAGCTGATTCATAGTGATACATTAATGTCGCGTGAAAGCTGGATCCGTGAATCCATTATGCTGCGGAATACTTATGTTGATCCGCTGCATATTCTGCAGGCGGAGCTATTGCATCGTGTTCGTCATCAACCTGAAAGCGTTAATCCGGAGATTAGCCGGGCGTTGATGGTTACCATTGCCGGTATTGCTGCCGGGATGCGTAACTCTGGCTAAGTTTGCAGGTTCTGCCGGAAGCACATTGTTTCCGGCAGAGCTGTTCCCGTTGTTGTTTATAGAGAATAACAACGCTGGTCAGACTCTGCTGAGTATAAACACCAGACAAATGGCTGCAAAAGCTATCTCCAAACGTCAACATATCCAAAACCTGTGATAAGCTGCTGAATATTTGGTCGTTATCTTCAGGTTTTCATATGATAAGAACATTCATTTCTGCTGCATCAGTCCGTCATTTATTACTGCTTGGTAGCTTTGCGATGGTTCCTGCCTGCGCTGCTACTTCACCTGCAATCACAAATGATCATCTGCAACCAGTTGTAAATGGTGCTCTGGAAACCTTTAATACTCCCGGAATGGCGGTAGCTGTTGTACATAAAGGGCAGGTAGTGCATTTACAGGGTTATGGTCAGCGGGAGCTGGAAAAAGGTCTGGCGGTAACTCCGGATACTTATTTCAGGCTGGCTTCAGCCAGTAAAGCTTTTACCGCAGCTAGTGTTGCAGTGCTGGTTGACGAAGGAAAACTGAACTGGGATGACAAAGTCATTGATCACTTGCCGGAGTTCCGGTTACAGGATGCCTGGGTAACGGCAGAGTTCACTATCAGTGATTTGTTGTCCCATCGCAGTGGGCTGATTGGCGGAGCCGGTGACAGCATGTTGTGGCCAGAACCAACCGGGTTCAGCAGGGCTGAAGTGATACATAATCTGCGTTATCTGACTCCTGAACACAGTTTCCGCAGTAATTATGGCTATAGCAATGTGCTGTACATTACAGCCGGAGAGCTTGTTGCTAAAATCAGCGGTCGCCCGTGGCAGGATTTTGTAGCGGAGCGTATTTTCGCTCCACTGGGCATGAATTGCTTTGCCGGCGATGTTCCGGTGCAGGCTTTATCTGGTAGTGCAACTCCTTACGGGTATGATCAACAACAGGGTTTCTATCCGGTCACCCGTAATGCAATTAGTACTGAGGGACTGATGTCTGCCGCCGCCGGGGGGATCGTCTGCAGTGCCGCAGATATGGCAAAATGGTTGCAGGCGTTACTCTTGCTGTCAACCGGAGAACCGCTGGCCACAACATTGCCATTTAGTACGGC
>CAZXTH010000324.1:0-1649 GCA_964643585.1 uncultured Pseudoalteromonadaceae bacterium | reverse complement strand
GCTCAAAGCAATGTGGGCACCGGAAACACTGATGGCGGTTTCCCAACGTGAGCTGGAGTGGGATCAGACACATTTCAGTGCCTATGGCCTTGGCTGGCGTATGGCAGATATGCATGGTTATAAGATTGTGCATCACACTGGCACGCTGTCAGGTTTTCAGGCATATGTCGCGCTGGTTCCAGAGCTGGAGCTGGGCGTTGTGGTAATGAACAACGGCTCTGACAGCAATGCCCGCACGGCGGTGATGCAGACTATTCTCAAAACCTATATGCCACAGGCTGAACAGCGGGACTGGGTCAGCTTTTTACAACAGGAACGGCTGGCGCGTGAGCAACGCACCGCCGCCAGTGGGCAGGTATCTGAGCCGGCAGGAACCGGCGAAGTTCTGTTACCACTAGCGGCGTATAGTGGAGTATTTCAAGACAACTGGTTCGGGCAGGTTGTGATCAGTGAATCTGCTGAAGGACTGCGTGTTCAGTCAGAGAAAATGCCAACACTAAGTGGCAGGCTGGAACCTTTTGCAGACCACAGTTTTGTTATCCGCTGGGATAATCCGACGGCCCAGCGGCCTGCGCTGATCACTTTTGATGTGAATACTCAGCGGCAGGCAAGTGGCTTTACCTTGCTGCCGTTTGTGCTGAATATCCGCCCGGGCCATGAATATCGCGATATGGTATTTGAACGTGTAGCTTCTCTGTAAGTTGATCAGGAAAATTCAGCCAGTTGTTGCAGGGTGTAACTGATGTCTGCAGCGCTAATGTTCAAGTGGCAGACCCAGCGTACACGGCGGAGTGACTGCCCGGCTTGCTGATAGCTGCTGGCTGTTAGTTTTACTCCGCGTTCAGCCAGATAAGGTAGTAACCGTGCAGCCAGAGTTTCTTCAATGTCGGTGAACAGAATATTAGTCTGTACAGGCAAGACATTTAATTTTCCCTGATACACAGAGGTTTGCGCCATAGCTTTCAGGCCGTCTGCCAATTTCTGGCAATGGGTATGGTCATCAGCCAGACGGTCAATATTATGTTGCAACGCATATAAGCCTGCACTGGCAAGTAGCCCGGTCTGGCGCATGCCGCCTCCCAGCATCTTGCGGATGCGGCGTGCTTTGTGGATAAACTCAGAAGAACCTAACAGCAGTGAACCAACCGGGCAACCAAGGCCCTTCGATAAACAAACTGATACTGAATCATAACCCTGTACCAGTTCACGGGCCATTTGCTGTGGCGATAAATCATGCTGCGGGGCCAGTGCCACTGCGGCATTCATCAGTCTGGCTCCATCAATGTGGCAGGCCAGTTCACGGGCTTTAGCCAGTGCTGCAACATCCCGCATATAATTCAGCGGTAATACTTTACCACCTACGGTATTCTCAATCACAATTAAACGGGTTCTGGCAAAGTGCGGATCATCCGGCTTAATTGCGGCCTCAATGTCGGAAAGCAGTAGTGTGCCGTCAGGCTGCAACTCAAGCGGCTGAGGCTGGATAGAACCGAGTACTGCCATACCTCCGCCTTCCCATTTATAGGTATGCCACTGCTGGCCAACGATAGCTTCATCTCCCCGCTGGCAATGGCTCATCATGGCAATCAGGTTTGTCTGCGTGCCGCTCGGAGCAAAGAGTGCCGATTCGAAGCCCAGGAGCTCGGCTG
>CAZXTH010000323.1:0-4225 GCA_964643585.1 uncultured Pseudoalteromonadaceae bacterium | reverse complement strand
CTGGCAAAAAGGGCTGATCCACGACCTGCAGGATAAAGTCGGCCCCTATATGCCGTATGACACCGACCTGTATCAAGGGGAACACAACTGCCAGATCCGCTGGGATCACTTATTACGGCAAACCAGTGACTGGCAGGGAACCCTGTGGGGCAAACCAGACTGGGCAGACCGGCCAGAAGGAAAAACACCGGCAGACTGGCCATACCGGCCACTACGAACTCCGGGCAGCCATTACAAATATAATGATGTCCGCATTAATCTGCTGGCACTCTCCACTTTATATGTTTGGCGTAAACCCTTGCCTGAAGTGCTGAATGAACAACTTATGCAACCGATTGGTGCCTCTTCAACCTGGCGCTGGTATGGCTATGATAATAGCTGGGTTGAGCTTGATGGCAAAAAAGTTCAGTCGGTTTCAGGCGGAGGCCACTGGGGCGGCGGTATCTTTATCAACGCCTGGGATTTAGCCCGTTTTGGCTACCTGTTTTTGCGCAACGGCCAATGGGATGGCCAGCAACTGGTCAATCACGACTTTATCCGGCAGGCCAGCACCGGCGGCAATGCCAACCCGGAGTACGGTTTCGCTAACTGGTTTTTAAATCCAGGCCGTAAAGCCCTGCCCAACGCCCCCGAAACAGCGGTAACCTTTCAAGGCGCCGGCCGCAACATTATCTATATCGACCAGCAACATGATCTGCTGATAGTCGCACGCTGGATTGCCAACGGCGACGAGCTGAACCAACTTATCGGCAAAGTGCTGACCGCACTGCCTCAGTGAAACAGCTTACAGCCGCTACAACAGTAGCGGCTTTTTAGTTTTATTACACTGCTATATAAAGGGGTATGATTTAGGTTGTTTACGCTATCAGAGAAGGATATTACGGCTTAGAACGGGTGTATCATTAACGTCACATTTGGCAATCAAAGATTGAGCTTGCAAGCCTAGTTATAGGTTAATTAAGAACATCTAAAAAGGCTATTTCGCAACTACCGCTTCTATTTGGCAGTTGATCATCAGCAAAAAAATTTACAGTTTTGCCGGATGCTAAAGCCATATAAGCAGCACTAACCAAATGACTATGTTTAGCATCAATATAAACACGAGAAGTATTTGTACAACTGATCCCAGCTGGCCATGTAATTGGTGTTGTAAACCAAAGCTCAATTGAATTATTAAATGTTGCGTCCGGATAATCACCAACAGCCCTGATTTTACTTATAACCTTTCCACTAATGGTCGCAGTTCCGGCTAAAGTAGCTCCTGAAAAAGCCAATAAGGAAGCAAGTAGTACACCTATGCACTTCATTTAAAACTCCAATTTTTACAGTTTATAATTTTTTTTCGCAGTCGATGTAGGGGCCCTATATAGTTTAGGGCATAGTACCAGAATCATCGAAGAAACTTCAGTTAGAATGCAAAATGAAACTTTTACAGACATTACCTGAAAGCCATGCAAAAACGGGGTAAACCGCGTTACGCTTTATTCAGCTCTGACCCACCACACCGTTTAAATTTCCATAATCCACATCTCAATAACTTCAAGCTTTCAATTTTAGCCACATATACACAAGAAAAACCAAGAGTTCACAACAACTATGTTTTTTTACATCAACTCTTGATTCTAACGTAATCTATTTCTTCGATAGCTGTACTACCAAAACAACTATTCTTACCATAAACCTCGACTGTTTTACCACTTGCCTGGGCTGAAAGCATCAGTGCATAAGTAGCTTTACCGGCGTCAGTGTCTATTGAAAAACCGAATCTACCTTGATTATCTGTAGCACAGCTTGGCTGTGAATTGGGCATGGCATCGAATTTAACTGCTACTAGTCCTGGCCATGACGTACCATTATTAACCTGAATAAACAAAATTTTAGAGTTTACTGTTCCTGAAAATACGTCATTACACACAAACAACAGCAAAATATAAAATATTACCATTTTCAATTTACTATTTCTCCTTAGTGAGATTTATTGTAGTAACAAATACTATCAGATAGAACTCTTAATATTTATATATAAATATCCCAAATCCATTAATTAGTATAAAATTTACACCATGCAATCCACAAAAGCTGTAAAATCGTTCATTAGTGCAATAAAAATATGGAAGCACTCATTCAAAAGCATCAGCTTAATCTTTTATACAACATAAGCGTATGCTATTTTTAGCTTGCTAAAAATCAATAAGTGCAAGCACTTTCATGAGCATCTTTTTCTGATATAGCTCAGTTAGTTGTATAAGTTCATTAAGCACTTTTGAACGATATAGCCGTTATTATCTGCCAGCTCAATCGCTTCAAATCAATAGCAATAGTTAACAAGATAATTATCCATAGCCTATTCATTAAGGTTATAGTACTCCAATTCCACTGATGACAAATCAATGGATAACAATCACATTTAAACTCAGTACTTATTAAAAACAAAGCTATATCACCAGAATCTAGGGGTAACAGCTGTGTGATTGCAGCATGACAGCCTCAGGCTGCTACTTCATCGCCGGTTTTAAAAATCTGCCAGCCGGTTGCCAGTTGTTCTGACAGTTGCTGTAGCGCTTCACTGGCCTGGGCAGAACGGCCAGCCCCTTGGGTCAGATGGCTGATATCATCATTCAGCGCCACTATGCTGCCGGCGATATTTTCAGCCACATCCCGCTGTTGCTCGGTCGCAGTAGAAATTTGAATATTAACCAGGGCAATGCCTGCTACATCATCAGCTATTTGCCGGAAGACCTGTTCTGTCTGTAGTACCTGTTCAGCACTGTGCTGTGCCTGCTGCCCGGCTTGCTGCATACTTTCTACTGCTACGGCAGCCTGTTGCTGCAACCGTGAAATCATACTGCGGATAGATTCTGTAGCTTTCTGGGTATTTGCTGACAAGGTGCGAACTTCATCTGCCACTACCGAGAACCCCCGGCCTGCATCACCGGCTCTGGCCGCTTCAATTGCTGCGTTCAGCGCCAGCAGATTGGTCTGCTCAGAAATATTACGAATCACTTCCAGTACACCGGAAATCTCACCAGTCCCCTGCTGCAATTGGCGGATCACGGATGCTGCTTCTGTAAGTTGCTGGCTCAGCATATCAGTTGTCTGCACGCTATTGGTTGCACTTTGCCTGCCAGACAAACTCAACTGTTCAGCCTGTTGTGCGGTTTGCGCAGCTTCAGCGGCATTAGCAGCAACTTCACGCACTGCAGCGCGCATTTGTTCAATTGCTGTTGCCAGTTGTCCGGCTTGCTCTGCCTGACGCCCAGCTCCTGCACGAACCTCTTCACTGACATCATATAACTGTACAGCCTGCCCGCTGACGGTGCGCGAGCTATCGGCCAGATCGGTTACCAGTGTCTGAAAATGCGCAATCATTGTATTCAGTGCCCGGGCTGCTTCTGCAATCTCATCATGTCCCTGCTCATTGGCCCGCAAGGTTAAATCAGATTGCTTTTCTACCTGCCACAGCAAATCCCGCAATGCCAGCAGCGGCCTGCTGACCGAACGCTGTACCGCCCAGATTGTTGCCGCGACCAGCAAAAACAGCAACGAACCACCAATGACATAAGCCAGCAGCATGTAATGTGTCAACTCAGCCGCTTCATCACGTACTTCAGCTGCGGTAGCAATCTGGTTCTGAATAAATTCATCAGCCAGTGCTGCAAAGGCATCGATAAAACGCTCGGCTTCATTGTTAATCGTGGATTCGTTAAGGATTTTAACCAGCAATGCATCTGAGCCGGCCATACTGATCCACTCCTGATACAGCTTCAGGGTGCGTTCAAAGGCTTCGTCCAGTGCCTGATACGGTTTGAGCTCTGCGCCTTCTGCACCGCCTTCGCCGTTTGCATCTTCTGTTGCTGCCGGACGGTTTTCTGCAAACTGTTGCCAGTGTTGGGCAGCATTATCCAGTAGTTGTTGCACGGATTGCTGGGTGCCTTCGGCAGAAGCCCAACCTGTGCGGTATTTGCGTATTTCCTGTAATCCACTCTGCTGCAGAATGCGTTGCGCCTGCATAATGTCAGTCAGGATAACCAGATGATCATCATACAGCCGCCAGAACAGACGGTCTTTGGCATTAGCTGCCCAGAAAGATACTAACAGCACCAGCCCCAGAAAACACAGCGGTACTGCACCCAGTAATAACACCCGTACGGAAATCCTGAGTCTGGAAAGCATGCTAACCTCTTACTGCTTAATACTTTAGATTTTCATAAAGTGTAAATACGGG
>CAZXTH010000322.1:0-4249 GCA_964643585.1 uncultured Pseudoalteromonadaceae bacterium | reverse complement strand
AGCTGTTCAAATCCGTTCCTGACGGATTTGTCGCCCGTCCAGGGCTCCAACGGTTTAAGCTGATTACTGCTTAAGTGAACGGCATTAAGCGGGATACTGCTGTATTTAATTCAGGGAGTCAGTATGAAATATGCCGTAAAGGCCGGGTTTTCGGCTGTTTTCAGCAGCTTGTTATTGAGCAGCTATGCTCAGGCTGCTGCTGTGCCTTATTTTCCAGAGTCTGAATACCGTCAGGACGCGGCGACAGCCGAAACCCTGTTAGGCCATGCTTTTGGCCAGCGAATCTCAGATGCTGCTGCCATCGAACAATTCTTTCGCAAGCTGGCCGCAGAATATCCTGAACAGGTTAAATTAAGGCCTTATGGTAATAGCTGGCAGGGCCGGCCACTGTTTTATGTCACGTTATCCAGTGCAGAGAATATCGCCAGGCTGGAACACAGCGAAGCAGGTATGCGGCCGCTGGCGGATCCGCGTAAAATAACATCTGGGCAGGCAGAAAAGTTGTTATCCGAATTACCTGCATCAGTCTGGATTGCCGCTTCTTTGCACGGTAATGAAATCAGCCCCGCAGATGCGACTATGGCACTGGCTTATCACTTACTTACCGATAACAGTGCACTTACCCGGCAAATTCTTGGCAATACACTGGTTTATATTGACCCCTTGCAAAACCCGGACGGCCATAGCCGTTTTGTCAGCCGTTACTATGCGACTGTCGGGTTGGAGCATTCGGCAGACCGCTTTTCTGCCGAACATAATGAACCCTGGCCAAATGGCCGTACGAATCATTACCTGTTCGATATGAACCGTGACTGGATTTCGCTAAGCCAGCCTGAAAATCGTGGGCGTGTAAAGGCATTACAACAAACATTTCCGCTGATTTATGTAGATTCGCATGAAATGGGCGGCGATATGAGCTATTACTTCAGCCCGGAAGCCGATCCCTATAATCCCCATATTCAGAAAAATCAGCGTGAAGCACTCGAATGGCTAGGGCAAAACAATGCCAAGCGTTTTGATCAACTAGGCTACCACTATTTTACCCGTGAAATTTTTGATGCTTTTTATCCCGGCTATGGTGCCAGTTGGCCATTATTTCATGGCACGATCGCTATGACTTATGAGATGGGCTCTGCCAGGGGGCATCACTTCAGGCGGCAGGATGGCTCAGTACTGACGTTCGCCGACGGTATACAGCGTAATTTTGTTGCATTTATGGGGACTCTGGAAACAGCGAGCCAACGACAAAAAGTGTTGCTGGAACGTTTTTATCAATACCGTAAGGATGCCATTGCACAGGGACAGCAATCGGCTGTCCGCAGCTATATTTTCCCGGCCGAACGTGACAACGCAGGCCATATTAAACTGGCGGCCATTCTTACCGAACAGGGGATTGAAGTACAGCAGGCGGAGGTAGCATTCCGTGCTTGTGGCCGCGATTATAAAGCTGGCTCGTATGTTATCAATACGGCGCAGCCAACATACAATCTGATCCGAACTTTATTGGATAAAGATGTGCCAATGGACGATAAATTTCTGAAAGAACAGGAACGGCTGAGAAGCAACAACCTGCCTGATCAGATGTATGACGTAACAGCCTGGTCTTTACCTCTGATGTATAACCTTGATGCTGAAAGCTGTAATCGTACGGTACAGGTACAAAGCACTTTAGTATCTGATAAACGGATCCTGCCAGGCAAACTGGTTAATCCTGATGCAGCTTATGGCTATATAGTGCCATGGGGCGATATGGCTGCCGCACGGTTTATGACAGCTGCTTTACGGCAGGGATTAACCGTACGCAGCAGTGACCAGCCTTTTACTCATCAGAACGGGAAAAACTATCCGGCCGGTAGTTTAATTGTCAGCCGCAGCGATAATTCGTCACAGCTGACAACAGCAGTGACTGACCTGGCAGAACAGACCGGAGCTTATGTTGAAGGTATTGATAACAGCTGGGTGACATCGGGCCCGAATTTTGGTTCTGACAATGTGAAACAGGTCCCTCAAATTAATATTGCGATAGTATGGGATGAACCAACAAACCCGCTCAGTGCTGGCAGTGCCCGGTTTGTGATTGAACGTGAACTTAATTATCCGGTAACGGCTATTCGGGCAACACAATTAAATGCGGCGGATCTTAACCGCTATCAGGTACTTGTGTTGCCTGCAACTGCCCGTGGCAGCTATCAGCAGATATTGGGTGACGCTGGCCGTGACAAGTTAAAACGGTGGGTAGCTCAGGGTGGGGTGCTTATTACTCTGGGGAATGCCGGACGATTTGCGGTATCAAGTGATAATCCTTTGCTAAGCAGCAGGCTGGAATACAAGGTTCAGCCTTCAGGCGTGAAAAAGCCGGCAAAAGAATCACAGGTTGATGGTGTACTGGTTACGTCAGACAAGCAGGCACAGGAACAGTTGCTGGCAACGGAAACTCAGCCAGACTGGGTACCAGGGTTTCTGGCCAGAGCTGAAGTTGACCAGCACCACTGGCTAACTGCAGGGATACCTCAAACCATTAACAGCGTTTATGTGGGCAACGATATTTATCAACCGCTGACGATTAACAACGGGCGTAACGTCGTTAGTTTTACAGCAGCCGATAAACTGATTGCCAGTGGTTTTGCCTGGAATGATAACCGCGACCAGATAGCCTACAAGCCACTCGTTATGACAGAGCCCGCCGGGCGGGGACATGTGATTACCTTTACGCAGGAACCGAATTATCGTGCCTATGTTGATGGTATGCATTTGTTGCTGGCGAATGCGATTTTCCGTGGTGCAGCTCAGGCAACACCGTTGCGCTGATATTTCTGCGTCAATAAAAAATCCCGGCGATAGCAATACCGCCGGGATTTTTATTAGCAACAGCAATGACTTTTACTTTAATTGTCCGGCTTGCTGCAAAGCATAAACGGCAAAACTGCCCAGCCAGTGTGTTCCTTCATAATTATCATCAACAATTGCAGGCAGTGAAAAACGGATATGCTCGTCGGCAATAGGCTGTAAATGTGCATAGTGTTGTGGCAGGTCGCGGATAACGCCATACAGACACCAGGCCCTGCTGAAGTTCAGTCCGTCAAGATGCACCAGTTTGCCATCGGTTCTGTCACTGACTCTGGCAGGTGCCAGCCGGAAGTTTTTATCAGCCAGTTGTGGTAAAAATTGTTGTAACCATTTTTCGTATTCCGGTTTGTCCAGCACTTTGCGCATAATATCCAGTTCTTGCAGGCAAGGGGACAGGAAATCAAAACCATTGGGCTCCCAGTTAAGCGGGCATTGCTGATCCTCGGCAAACCAGTCTTTTGCCCGGCTACGGATTAAGTCCTGTAGCGGCTGATGACCGGTAGTTCTGGCGAAATCGAATGCCAAAGATAAACCAAATGCCGTATTTGGATGTTCACCGGTACGGATTGGATAAATCAGTTTAGGCAGAAACTCCTGATATTTTTCAATCATCAACTGTGTCAGAGGCTGCAGATTTTTTTCAAGTTGACGCGCCAGAGGATCATCCCAAAGGTGTAATTCTTCCGCCAGTTTCAATAACCAGGCCCAGCCATAGGTACGCTCGAAAGTTCCATTCTGTGGCATAAAGAAATAAGCTACTTCGGCCTGAATATTCTCAGCGGAAATATTCTCGAGCAACCTCTGCCGTATAAGTTGCTGGTTTTCCAGTTGTGGAAAATGCCGCAGCAACGTCACCAGCATCCAGTGACCATGCACACTGGAATGCCAGTCAAAGCAACCATAAAAAGCCGGGTGGAGTTTTTTCGGGCTTTGCAGATGAGTTTCATCTGCAAGTACCTGGTTAAGTTTATTGGGGTATTCAGTCTGAATACAGTGCAGGGGCATGGCCGCCAGCCGGTTAGCTTCTGCCTGAGTCAGTTCCGGAGTCGAGCTGTGAGCTGTAAGAGGCAATACGGCAGCAGAAAAAAGTAAAGAAGACATGATAGTTTTTCGCATATAAGCCAGTGTTGTATGATTAATACCGTTCTGGTATCAGAGTAAAGGGTGGCGTTTACTATGACAAAATGCGGAATAGCTGACAAGGAGTGCAGAGGAAAGGTAAATTACAGACACAAAAAAACCAGCTTATGCTGGTTATTTGTGGGTTGCGATAGTCAGTTTATGACCTTCGCCTGTGGTTATAAAGAGGAGCCCGTGGGCGAATCAAAATAACCTTTACTGTAGGTTTTGGTTGCGGGAGCCGGATTTGAACCGACGACCTTCGGGTTATGAGCCCGACGAG
>CAZXTH010000321.1:0-4249 GCA_964643585.1 uncultured Pseudoalteromonadaceae bacterium | reverse complement strand
CCCTTTGGGTTCTTTTGAAAGCGTTTTAGGTGGGCTTTATCAAGCGTTTACCGCCTCAGAGTATTTATCAAAGTACTTTAAACAGACTATGGTGCAGTTGTTTTACGACTGCCGGAGCATCACTGTCCTGAATAAGAAAGCACAGATTATGTTTGGAAGCGCCATGGCAAATCAGTCGCATATTAATATGCTCCAGTGCATTGAACAGCTCCCCCGTCACGCCCTTGCTGCTGTGCAAGTGATTACCAATCACAGCAACCAGGCTCAGCCCTTGCTCTACACTCACTTCACAGAAACTGCGTAATTCTTCCAGAGCAGGTTCCACTGACATTGAAAACGCGCTGGTCATACCGCCTTCATCCAGAGTTAGTGCAACACTGATTTCAGATGTCGTTACCAGATCAACTGAAATCTGATGCCGACTTAGAATATCAAACACTTTGGTCAGAAAGCCCGCGGCATGCAACATTGCCGGGCTTTTTACTGTGATCAAAGTCTGGGAACGGCGCAAAGCTATTGCACGGTAAGGTGGGCGTTCTGTCACTTCACGGGCAATCCAGGTACCTCCTGCAGCCGGCTCACGACTGGAACCGACAAACACTGCAATATTACGGCGAACAGCAGGTAACAACGTAGCCGGATGTAATACCTTAGCCCCGAAAGTTGCCATTTCTGCTGCTTCATCAAAACTGATTTCTTTAATACAACGGGCTTGTTCTGTCAGTCTTGGATCGGTTGTAAAAATACCGACAACATCAGTCCATATTTGCACGACAGAGGCATTAAGTGCTTCTGCCAGCAAGGCAGCACTGTAATCGGAACCACCGCGGCCTAATGTTGTAAACTGACCATGCTGATCTGCACCGATAAAGCCTTGTGTTACCAAACGCTGCTCTTGTAATAAAGGCACAACATTCACAGCAGCCAACTCTGCAATTTCTGCCAGTTGTGGTTCAGCCTTACCAAAGCGACTATCGGTACGCATGACCCGGCAAACATCAAAACACTGCACTGCAGCGCCTCGTTCAGCCAGCACCTGAGTAAATAACAGAGAGCTAAGACGTTCTCCAAATGACTGAATCAAATCTTTATGTGCACTGCTATACACCGCCCCACCATTTTCAATCAGGGCTCGTAATTCATTCAGCAACGCATCCGTTTTCAAAGCTACCTGCTGCGGCTGTTCCAACCGGTCAAGAATGGCCAGTGTAATACGCTCAATACCGGCGTAGGCCGTATAACGTTCGGTAATATCAGTAAAGCGGGTAATATCAACCAGCAGGTTGGTTACGCCAGAACAGGCACTAACCACGACAACTCGGATACTGTCATCTGCCAGTACAATATCGGCACACCGGCTCATCGCATCGAAATCTGCGACGCTGGTACCACCAAATTTGGCAATAATCAGTTTGGACAAGGGATTCTCTCCTTACAATACAAAATAAGGCAGAGCATGGCGATTGCTAACAAGCAGGACGGGGATGGCTATAAACCGCTTTTTGTATAACAAAGGCCAGAAGCTCTCCACCGGATTTCAGGTGACAGTCCTAAGGATTCAGCCTTAGCAACCGAAAACAACGCGTCTATACGCGGTGCCTCCTCGGCGTTAAGCCCCCTCACTGATGCTGCGAAGTATAGACTTCTGACAACAGCTACCTGACTAACGCGCCTCTTCTGGTCTATCAGTATATGATCGACGGCAAGTACTCTAACCCGATTTATTACTGTTGGCAAGAGACTAAAATGCTGTATGAACAAAGTGATAAACTACTTTAAGCCACTGATAACGATGCAGCATTGTCTATGCCGATTAATACTACTCAGATAACATCAAGCAGTTCATGCAGATTATTTACAATCGCTTTCGGCTGATAACGACTAAGCACATCATGACCATCCACGCCGTGGGTAATTCCGATCCGCGGCATATTGATCGCCTGTGCCATTTTCATATCATGGCTGGTATCGCCAATCATTACGGCCTGCTCTGCCGGTAGCTGTAATTCAGCCAGAATCTGCTGCAGCATTTCCGGGTGCGGTTTTGAACGAGCTTCATCCGCACAGCGTGTAGTAACAAAATAAGGCGCTAAACCAGTTTCCTCAAAAATACGATCCAGTCCGCGGCGAGCTTTACCGGTTGCCACAGCCAACATCAATCCCCGTTGCTGTAACTCACGAAACACTTGCTCGGCACCGGCAAACATAGGGGCAGGCGTAGTATTATGTAATACATACTGGTCACGGTAGTGTTCAAATAACTGCTGCCGCATCCGTACATCGGCATCCGGAAACAATGTCTGCAGAGCCGGATCCAGGCTTAACCCGATAATCTGCCGGACCTGTAGTTCTGAGGGAACTACAGCACCACTCAGTTCAGCGGCAATACGCATAGAAGAAACAATACGGCCAACCGAATCCATAACGGTGCCATCCCAGTCAAAAATTACTACCGATACTGCTGACATAATGCTCTTACTTTTTAGTTAAACGGGTAAGTGTGTCCGCCAGATTCTGATCCAACGGAGCTTCGATGCTCATAGTAACCTGTTCGACAGGATGCATAAACTTCAGACTGAAAGCATGCAGAAATAAACGGCGTAATCCTAATTTATTCATCGTCCCGGTAAAATCATTGTCACCATATTTATCGTCGCAAGCTATCGGATGCCCTTTACAGGCCGTATGTACCCTGATTTGGTGAGTTCGTCCGGTAACCGGAAATGCCTCAACCAACGTGCCCTGCTGATAACGTTGCAAAATACGGAAACGGGTTTCTGAAGGCTTGCCCTCTACTGCATCAACCCGAACCACCCGCTCTCCCGATTGTAAGGTGTTTTTGCGCAAAGGCTCGGTGACTTTCCTCACTTTATTATCCCAGTCCCCAGCAACCAGTGCCCAGTATTTTTTTTCTACTGTTTTTTCCCGCAGTTGCTCATGCAGATTAGTCAGTACGGAACGTTTTTTAGCTATCAGCAAACAGCCGGAAGTATCACGGTCCAGCCGGTGGACCAGTTCCAGATGTTTTGCCTGAGGTCTCAAAGCCCGTAATGCTTCAATCACTCCAAATTGCAAACCACTGCCGCCATGTACTGCGATTCCCGAGGGCTTATTCAGTACAATCAAGTCTTTATCTTCAAACAAAATATGCTGCTCAAGCTCTTTAACCTGAGCCAATTTAACCGACACGGGCTCGCTACTGGCCGTAACAGTAATCGGCGGAATCCGGACCTGGTCAGCCTGCTGCAATTTGTATTCAGGTTTGATGCGTTTTTTATTGACCCGCACTTCACCTTTTCTCAAAACACGGTAAATAACACTTTTGGGCACGCCTTTAAGCCTGGCAATCAAAAAGTTATCTATGCGTTGACCAATAAAATCATCTTCTATATCAATCAATTGTACTGGTAATTTGATTTCATCAGTCATGTAATTCAGTTACTCTGCTAAAATTAGATTTCAGTTGCTATCCGGTGCGGATTAGTGGGATAATCACCCGGCTAATTATGCCTGTTATGGCAATTAGGGCGCTCAAAGTGACATAAGAGAAATTGTGCGGCACCGCTCGGGAAGCAGATCATACCGAATTCGTTGCGAAAACCAACGATTTTTATACCCCGACGTGAAACTAACGCCATTTGCCTGAGGTAATGTTGCGTAATCTGTTACCAACACTGGCAAAACACAAAGTCCGGTCAACCAGAGCATTGAAGAAGATTTGCTATGACGCAGCGCACAAAAGCGGTGTGTTTCAGATTCAGAACGAAAACAGCAAAACTGACTGTATACCCTCAGGTTATAAGTACACAGGCTTGCAGCATCCAGATCATTTCCCGGAGAGCAGTTAAAACCATGCTGCCGGGAAAGTAGCGGAAGCAGTCTCCTGTCCTGACATACAGGTAAGCAGAGTGACAATTTGGTTTCCTCAGACATACCAGTCGTGAGACTGCATATTGATGTGTTTGATAACGTCTGAACACCCGGGTGCCGGAATCGTTGCGTTGTGGCTGAAAACGAGTCACCCAACAATGAAAAGAATGTTAATTAATGCTACGCAGGAAGAAGAAATCCGCGTAGCGCTTGTAGATGGTCAGAAATTATATGACCTGGATATAGAAAGCCCAGGTCACGAACAGAAAAAAGCGAATATTTACAAAGGTAAAATCACCAGAGTGGAACCCAGTCTGGAAGCTGCTTTTGTCGATTATGGTGCAGAACGCCATGGCTTTTTACCCCTGAAAGAAATTTC
>CAZXTH010000320.1:0-4252 GCA_964643585.1 uncultured Pseudoalteromonadaceae bacterium | reverse complement strand
CCACACAGCCGGCCCCATTTCTGCTCGCCTGAACTCAGGAACTGGTCAATAACAACCTGGGCTCCGTTGGCAAAATCACCAAACTGACCTTCCCAGATTAACAATGCATTTGGCTCTGCTGTCGCATAACCATATTCAAACGCAAGCACTGCTTCTTCTGACAAAGCAGAATCATATACCTGGAATGGTCCCTGATTATCAGAAATATGCGCCAATGGTGTATAAATGCTGGCATCGCTCTGGTTGTGAAGTACCGCATGACGATGGAAGAATGTACCACGGCCAGAATCCTGCCCAACGATACGAACCCGCTCACCATTAACCACAGTAGAGGCATAAGCCAGAATTTCAGCAAAACCCCAGTCAATTTTTTTCTCACCTTTCAACATCAGGGCACGGTCTTCATAAACCCTTCCTACCTGACGCTGTAAAGTATGGCTCTGAGGTACAGCAATGGCTTTTTCACCAAGCTCAACCAAAGATTTAACGGTAACACTGCCATCGTAAGCAGTATCCCATTCTTTACCGATAAATGGGTGCCAATCAACAGAGCTTTCACCCATTTCGCGCCATTCATCAACAACGCAATCGCCTTTATCCAGCGCGTCACGATAGCCATCAGCCAGAGACTGAATCTCATCAGCTTTGAACAAACCTTCCAGCTCAAGTTTACGAGCATAGATTTCGCGCGGAGTCGGGTGCTTTTTAATTTTCTGATACATTAACGGCTGAGTTGCATTTGGCTCGTCAGCTTCGTTATGGCCGTTACGGCGGTAACAGACTAAATCAATAACCACGTCACGCTTAAAGGTATTACGGTAATCTACCGCCAGTTGTGCAACAAATACCACAGCTTCCGGATCATCTCCGTTCACGTGGAAAATTGGTGCCTGAACCATTTTGGCGATGTCGGTACAATACTCTGTAGAACGGGTATCTTCCGGATTCGATGTAGTAAAACCAACCTGGTTATTAATTACAATACGAACAGAACCGCCAACTTTAAACGCACGGGTCTGTGAAATATTGAATGTTTCTGCCACTACCCCTTGGCCTGCAAACGCAGAATCACCGTGAATGGTAATAGGCAGAGCCAGTGAGCCATCTGTACAGCCACGACGGTCAAGGCGGGCACGCACAGACCCCATAACCACCGGATTAACAATTTCCAGATGTGATGGGTTAAATGCCAGAGCTAAGTGCACGTTGCCACCGGCAGTAGCAAAGTCAGATGAGAAACCCATATGGTATTTCACATCACCAGCACCAACAACAATATATTTACCGGCAAACTCATCAAACAATGCCGATGGGTTTTTCCCCAGTACGTTAATCAGGGTATTCAGACGGCCACGGTGTGCCATACCAATCACACAATCCTTCGCACCCTGCTCACCGGCACGGTGAATCATCGCTTTCAGCATTGGAACCATGGCATCGCCACCTTCCAGACCGAAACGCTTGGCTCCAGGGAACTTAGAACCGAGGTATTTTTCCAGACCATCGGCAGCAACCAGCCCTTTCAGGATACGGGTCTTGGTTTCTTTATCATATGAAGGCGCAGACTGGATACTTTCCAGACGTTGCTGAATCCAGCGTTTTTCATCGGTAGACACGATATGCATATATTCAGCACCGATGGAACCGCAATAGGTTTTCTCAAGTGCTTTATGCAGTTCACCCAGCTTCATGGTCTCACGGCCACTGGCAAAAGAACCGACATTGTATTCAGTATCGTAATCAGCTTCTGATAAACCGTGGAAAGATAATTCCAGGTCACGGACACGAGGACGCTGCCACAAACTCAGCGGATCCAGATTTGCCTGTTGGTGACCACGGAAACGGTAAGAATTGATTAGCTGTAATACCTTAACCTGCTTAGCATCTGATGCTGAGCCAGAATTGACAACTACCACAGCCCGGTGTTTGTTTTTTGCCAGCTCAGCAAACTGCTCACGCACATCAGAATGACGGGTTTCAAGATCCACTCCATCAATCTTTGGCAGCTTTGCAAAGAACTCACGCCATTCATCACCGACACTGGTAGGTTCAGCTAAGTAGGATTCATAGAGTTCATCCACATAGGCCATGTTACCGCCGCCTAAGTGAGAAGACTCCAACCACGCCTTCATTACACCTTCGTGCATTTAGTTACCCTTATATCTGCGCACCTGGAAAGTAGCAGAAAAACCGCCATCCTCTCATCTGAACAGCAGGCTTTTCAGTTAACCACAGTAAAAAAGGGGCGCATTAAAGCGCCCGGTTTAATAACATCGATTTAATCTCACCAATTGCCTTGGTGGGATTCAGCCCTTTCGGGCATACGTTCACACAGTTCATAATGCCATGGCAGCGGAATACGCTGAAAGCATCATCTAAATCGTTCAAACGCTGTTCGGTTGCCGCATCACGGCTGTCAGCCAGAAAACGGTAAGCATGCAGTAAACCTGCTGGGCCGATAAATTTATCCGGATTCCACCAGAACGATGGACAAGATGTTGAACAACAGGCACACAGGATACACTCGTACAAACCATCTAGTTTTGCACGTTGTTCAGGCGACTGCAGATACTCTCCTGCCGGAGGCATTTTATCGTCAACAATCAGATAAGGTTTTACTTTCTCATACTGAGTGTAGAACTGGCTCATATCAACAACCAGATCGCGGATTACCGGCAAACCTGGTAGAGGGCGAATAACCAGCTTGCCACCTTTACCCTTGCCTAAAGCAGATAATGGTGTAATACAGGCCAGACCGTTTTTGCCGTTCATATTCAGACCGTCAGAACCACAAACACCTTCGCGGCATGAACGACGGAATGATAAAGACGGGTCCTGTTCTTTCAGTTTCAACAGTGCATCCAGCACCATCATATCCCGGCCTTCCGGGTTATCCAGCGTATAATCCTGCATGCGAGGCGCAGTATCGACATCAGGGTTATAACGATAAATGGAGAATTCAAGTTTCTTCATCGTTGTGCCCTCTTAATAAGTACGTGCTTTAGGCGGGAAGGCTTCACGGAACTTAGGCTCCATGTTGACCTTACGCTTAAACATTGATTCGGTTTCCGGTGAATAAACGCTGTGGCACAGCCAGTTTTCATCATCGCGGTCCGGATAATCGAAACGGGCATGTGCCCCACGGCTTTCAGTACGGTAGTTAGCTGCAACCGCAGTTGAGAAAGCCGTTTCCATCAGGTTGTCCAGTTCCAGACATTCAATACGCTGAGTATTGAATTCTGCACTCTTATCATCCAGACGGGCAAACTTAACACGCTCGCGAATTTCTTTCAGTTGCGCCAGACCTTCAGCCATTGCTTCACCCTCACGGAATACCGAGAAGTTCAGCTGCATACAGCTTTGCAGATCTTTCTTGATTTGCACCGGATCTTCACCCTGACCTGCTTTGCTGTTTTCCCAACGCATAGTACGGGCAAGCGCAGCATCAAGATCAGAAGCTGAAGCTTCACGTGCTTCAGATGTCGCGGCCAGCGCTTCACCCAGATGCAGGCCAGTTGCACGGCCAAATACAACCAAATCAAGCAGTGAGTTACCACCCAGACGGTTAGCTCCGTGTACAGATACACAGGCAATTTCACCACAGGCAAATAATCCCTGAACAACAGTTTCAGAACCATCACTGCCTGGTTTGATAACCTGACCATGAACGTTTGTCGGAATACCACCCATCATATAGTGACAAGTTGGAATAACCGGGATAGGCTCTTTTACCGGGTCAACGTGAGCAAATGTACGTGACAACTCACAGATACCAGGCAAACGGCTTTCCAGCACTTCTTCACCAAGGTGATCCAGTTTCAGTTTAATGTGAACACCCCATGGGCCATCACAACCACGGCCTTCACGGATTTCTGGCAACAACATCACGACCTGCCAGGTCTTTCGCGTTTGGTGCATAACGCTCCATGAAACGCTCACCATCTTTATTCAGCAGGTAACCACCTTCACCACGACAACCTTCTGTTACCAGTACACCGGCACCGGCAATACCTGTCGGGTGGAACTGCCACATTTCCATGTCCTGCAGTGGTACGCCAGCACGCAGAGCCATACCAACACCGTCACCGGTATTAATGTGAGCGTTAGTAGTAGAAGCAAAAATACGGCCTGCACCACCCGTTGCAAGAACTGTTGCCCGGGCTTTGAAGTAAACAATTTCGCCAGTTTCAATATCAATAGCGGTACAACCAACAACAGCACCATCCTGATTCTTAACCAGATCCAGTGCGTA
>CAZXTH010000319.1:2911-4279 GCA_964643585.1 uncultured Pseudoalteromonadaceae bacterium | reverse complement strand
CAGTCGCCGCTGAGCAGGTATTGCTGGATACGCTCAAATTTCTGCAGATATTGCTCTCTGCTCATATTGGCTTGCCAGTTGCCTTGCAGGCTGAAAGCTGTGGCCGGGTATTGTGTGGCTGGCCAGTTTTTCTGGCGTTCCAGCCAGTGTTTGTCGGCATTTCCCCGGTAGTCTGCATACCATAATTGTTGTTGCTGTTTATCCAGAATCAGTGCCCATTGATACAGCCCGACAGCAATATCCGGCATATCGACTGTTCTGGCTTTTACGGGAATGGCAGCTTCAGTGGCTTCGCCAGCGTCGTAGCCAAAATACCCTAAGATACCACCACAAAAAGGCAGGCTGGTGTGTGGTGTTTCGGGAAAATGCTGTCTGAGCAGCTGCTGTAAAACGGTAAACGGGTCCTGCTGTTGCGGGTAATGCTGGCCTTTGGCATCTTCAATCACCAGTTTGCCATGCTGTAACTGTAAGGTGGCGATGGGGTCAGCTACAAGAATACTATAGCGGCTGTTGATATGTTCGGATGCAGCAGAATCCAGCAACATGGCCCAGGGAGTATTTGCCCATGGCGCGAAGTAAGCTGACAGATCTGTCGGAAAGGGCTGGAGGCTCTGTCCGTCGTGAATAAGGTACTGCTGCATGAATTTGACTAGCCGCTGTTTCTGATGCGCGGTATCATAACAGCACCGACAAAAATAGTTAATTAAAGCCGGTTAAAACGACTGATACCGGGCAATTAAGCTTAGGCACTCATCACCTTACTCACGCTAACACGCCGTAAACCCTTCCATAGGGGCTCGGTTCCGCCCATCTAGGGCTCCAACGGTTAGCTTAGAGTAAGCATTACTGTTTAAGTGAAGGTATCAGGTTAAAACGACAAGTTTACAACACCAGAAGAAGGGCAAATAGCATGACGGTTATACGCCAGCAGGATTTTATTGACAGCATCGAAGATGCGTTGCAGTACATTTCTTATTACCATCCACTGGATTTTATTAAAGCGCTGGAAGTGGCGTATCACAAAGAACAGAATCAGGCGGCTAAAGACGCTATTGCTCAAATTCTGATTAACTCCCGTATGTCGGCCGAAGGGCACCGGCCAATTTGTCAGGACACTGGTATTGTTACCTGTTTTGTCAAAATTGGTATGGATGTTAAATGGGACAAAACCAATTTAACGGTGCAGGAAATGGTGAATGAAGGTACGCGCCGTGCCTATACCAACCCTGATAACCCGCTGCGGGCTTCTATTGTTGCAGACCCGGCCGGTGCGCGTAAAAACACTAAAGACAATACCCCTGCCGTTGTGCATATCGATTTGGTGGCCGGCCACCATGTTGAAGTGATGATTGCTGCCAAAGGCGGTGG
>CAZXTH010000319.1:0-2901 GCA_964643585.1 uncultured Pseudoalteromonadaceae bacterium | reverse complement strand
CAGCTGAGAAAGCCGCAGTACTGGCTAAAGAAGCTCTGATGGATCCGGTTGATATTCAGGATCTGATTGCCCGCGGCCCGCAAACCGCAGATGAAAAACTGCGGGTAGAGCTGTACGAGAAAGTGAACAAACTGGGGATTGGTGCGCAGGGCTTAGGTGGTTTAACCACGGTGGTAGACGTTAAAATTAACAGTGTCGCCACGCATGCTGCATCTTTACCGGTAGTGATGATCCCTAACTGTGCTGCTACCCGCCATGTGCATTTTCATCTGGATGGTACTGGCCCGGCTGATATTACTCCGCCAAAACTGGAAGACTGGCCACAGGTTACCTGGGAACTGGGTGCCAATGTGCGCCGGGTGAACCTGGATACGGTAACGCCGGAAGATGTTCAAAGCTGGCAGGCTGGTGAAACCGTACTGCTGAGCGGGAAAATGCTGACTGGCCGTGATGCGGCACATAAACGTATTGCCGATATGCTGAACAAAGGTGAAAGTTTGCCGGACGGTGTAGATTTCACTAACCGTTTTATTTATTACGTAGGGCCGGTAGATGCGGTACGTGATGAGGTGGTTGGTCCGGCAGGCCCGACAACAGCAACCCGTATGGATAAGTTTACTGATCTGATGCTGTCGCAAACCGGTTTACTGGGGATGATTGGTAAATCTGAGCGAGGTGACAAAACGGTTGAAAGTATTAAACAGCATAAAGCGGTTTATCTGATGGCTGTTGGCGGTGCTGCTTATCTGGTGTCTAAAGCGATCAAAAAAGCGCGGGTTGTCGCGTTTGCCGATTTAGGCATGGAGGCAATCTACGAATTTGAAGTAGAAGATATGCCGGTTACTGTGGCAGTAGACAGCAACGGCAATAACGTACACCGTCAGGGCCCTGTGCTCTGGAAAGCGAAAATCGAAGAGCTTGATCAAGCGCTGAAAGCCTGATAAAACCTGAATAAAAATCTGCGACCTGAGTCGCAGATTTTGTTTGCGAAGCCGTATTTTATAAAAAGAACAACGTACAAAGGGAACCGTCCATGAAACATTACTGGTTAGTTGCCGCTGCTGTTATGGCCGGCAGTGCTGTTGCTAAATCGCCGCTGACAGTAGAACACCTGAACAGCTTTAATAAATTGCATGATGTTGCTTTATCGCCTGATGGCCGCTTTCTGGTGTATGGCCAGACGAACGGCGGTTTTAGCCCGGCAGATAAAAGCAGTGATCTGTACCTGCTGGCGCTGGATGGCGAGCGCCAGCTGACCCGTCTGACACAGAGCGCAGAACGTAAAAGCCAGGTACGCTGGAGTGCTGATGGCAAAGCGCTGTACTTTATTGCCAACCGTACCGGTTCGGCTCAGGTATGGAAACTGAACCTGAGCGGTGGGGAAGCACAGCAAGTAACAGCTCTGCCATTACCGGTAGAGGGTTTTGTGTTGTCGGCTGATGGAAAATACCTCGCTCTGTCACTGAGTGTTAAGCCAGGCTGCCAGAACCTGCAATGTACTGTTGATGCCAAAGCTAAAAAGGCAGCACAAAAAGATACGGCAATGGCGTATGACCAATTGATGGTTCGCCACTGGGACAGCTGGCTGGATGAGTTCCGCAGCCATCTGCACGTTGCCAGCCTGAATGGTACTGTGGTGAAAGATGCTAAAAACCTGATGGCTGAATGGAATACCGATATCGCAGGTATGGGTGAAGTTGCTTTTACACCCGACAACCAGAGTCTGGTATTCAGTGCCAAAATTCCGGGAGCGGATCAGGCATGGCATACCAACTTTGATATTTTCCGGGTATCGGTTGAAGGTGGCGAAAAGAGTAATCTGACTGCCGATAATCCAGCCTGGGATGCTAAACCAAAGTTTTCTGCTGACGGCCGTTTTATGGCGTATCTGGCAATGAAAAATCCACAGTCAGAAGCGGATCGTTTCGGGCTGATGCTGCTGGATATGGTGACCGGGCAGAAAAAAGAACTGGCACCGGGTTTTGACCGCTCGGTCAGCGATTACCAGTTCGGCCTGGATAACCGTACTTTGTATGTCACTACTCAGGATGTCGGGCAGGTAAGTATTTATGCCATTAACACCAGCTTTGGCGATGTGATCAAAGTTTACGGAGATGGCACAGCAGGTGCGCTGAATGTGTCAGCCGATAAAATTATCTTCACCAATCACCGGCTGAATCAGCCTGCTGAAATTTTCCAGATGGCAACAGATGGCAGCCAGTTAACCCAACTGACAGATGTAAACGCTGAGTGGCGTAAAAATATTCAGTTTGGCGATTTTGAGCAATTCAGTTTCAAAGGCGCCAATGACGAAACGGTTTATGGTTATCTGGTAAAACCATGGAACTTTGAAAGCAGCAAAAAATACCCGATGGCATTTCTGGTTCATGGCGGGCCGCAGGGCAGTTTCGGCAATATGTTTAACGAGCGCTGGAATGCCCAGCTGTATGCTGCAAAAGGTTATGCGGTAGTAATGGTCGATTTCCACGGTTCAACCGGTTATGGTCAGGCGTTTACTGACGCTATCAGCCGTGACTGGGGTGGCAAGCCACTGGAAGACCTGAAAAAAGGTTTTGAATACATCACTAAAACCCATAGCTGGATTGATGGTAACCGTGCTTGTGCACTGGGTGCATCATATGGTGGTTATATGATGAACTGGATTGCGGGTAACTGGCCGGACGGCTTTAAATGCCTGGTAAACCATGCTGGTTTATATGATATGCCAAGCTTTTACGGCAGCACTGAAGAACTGTGGTTCCCGGAGTTTGATCTGGGAGGCCCGGTGTGGCAGGAAGGCAGTGATTACCAGAAGTTTAATCCGGCGGCACATGCAGATAAATGGCAAACGCCGATGCTGGTGATTCATGGCCTGAAAGATTACCGGGTTCCTTATGCGCA
>CAZXTH010000318.1:394-4315 GCA_964643585.1 uncultured Pseudoalteromonadaceae bacterium | reverse complement strand
GATCACCAATCAGAAAAATTCCCCGTGAATTATCTGAGTTATCCAACTGGTATATTGCATCAAAAATCTGGTACTGAACCGGATCAGTATCCTGAAACTCATCAATCAGTGCTACCGGAAATTGCCGACGAATAAGCCCGGCCAGTTCTGGCCCCTGCTCAGCCTGCAATGCCCGCCGCAAGCGGTGCAACATATCGTCAAAGCCGATAATTGCCCGCTGTTGCTGTTCATAACTAAGCCGCTGACGCATCCAGCAAGCGGCATGCTGTAATAATGCCGCTTTAGGGTGCGGCAAGCTCTGTAAGTCGGTTTCCAGCTGGCTGATAGCCGCAAAAGCCGGATGCTGTGGTGGCGTGCCTTTCCAGGCCTCAGCGATACCCTCTTCGGTTAAACGCCGCCAGCCGGTAGCCAGATCCAGAAGCTCTGCCTTGCTGTCATTGCTCCACTGCTGCAATTTATCCAGCCAGTTATCAACATAGCGTTTCTGCAATTTGCGGCCATCAACCTGCTTTTGCTCTATTGCTGGCAGCAGCAAAGATTTTAACTCGTCTACCCATTGCAACCAGGGCGCTTTCAGTTGCTGCAATTGCAGCTCACGTTCGGCAGCCATTCTGTGCAGCAGTTCAACTGGCGTTTCTGCCAGTTCTTGTGGGTCTGAATCCTGATAAAGTGGTAATACTGCTGCGGCTGCCTGCCATAAGGCTTCAGGTTGCCCCCAGCACTGCAAAACCTGCTGTAATGCCGTTTTTGAAAGCGGGTAATAAAAAGTACGCCAGTAGTCACGGCAAACCTGCAATTGCAATGCAGATTGGTCAGTTTCCAGTTGCTGACTAAACAAACTGCCACTGGCAAATGCGTGTTCGCTGAGCATACGGTTACACCAGCCGTGAATGGTGGAAATTGCCGCCTCATCCATCCACTGCGCAGCCAGCTCCAACTGCCGTGCACAACTGGCATGCTGCTCAGGCGGGTAACTATCAATTAATTGCTGCAGCATTGGATCGCGGCTCTGGTGTTGTAAAAATGCCGCCGCCGCTTCACTCAGACGGGTCCGGATACGTTCCCGTAGTTCCTGTGTCGCGGCTTCAGTAAAGGTTACAACCAGAATTTCTGGCGGATTCAGCGGGCGCAGAAAAGCATCTTTACCGCCATGGCCAAGAATAAGCCGTAAATACAGCGCAGCAATGGTATACGTTTTACCGGTGCCAGCGCTGGCCTCTATCAACCGGCTGTTGTAAAGCGGAAATGTCAGCAGATCCAGTGATTGTTCTGTCATCACGATTCCTTCCCTGCCTGATGTACCGCCTGAAAAAACGGCTGGTAGAGTAAACGCGTGAACTCTGCAAACCGGCCTTGCTGCCATAACTGTTCAAAATGACTGAAACTTCTCGCCAGATAGGGATTAAAGCTTACCTGCCCACCATTATAACTGTCACCTTCATATATTTTACGACAGGCAGCCAGCTCAGGTTCGGCTCCTTGTTCTGCCTGTGCCAGATACTGCATTGATGTTTCCAGCTCTACCGGCAACAACTGGCTAAGCGCTAACTGATAATGCCCCAGTAACTGTTGCAGCTGTGATTTTGCCTGCTCTGCGGATACCGGAGTAAAAGTCAGTTCACCGGCTTTGCTGAGTACCTTAGTGGTCACCCCGTCATAGCTGGCATTAGCCGCAAGATGCTGTAACCAGGGTAATACCAGATGCCGCCACTGATAACGGCGGTTTTTAATCACCGAACTACTCAGCAGCAGGATTTGCCCGAATCCTGAAACAGCCTGCCGGCAACCAGTAAGAGTGTCTTCCAGCACCAGCTCATCGCTCGTTATCGTTAAACGACGATATGATAATAATTCCGGCCATTGTTCCAGCGCAACGCGGTATGAATCAGCCAGTGGCAATAACGGTTCACACAGCGCGTCTTGCTGTAGTTGTGCTGCAGCTCCGGTTGCAAGCAAACCTTGTCTGGCAAAACGGTTTAGCTGATGCTGTAGCACCGGCATAATATCCTGCTGTTGCTCGGTGGCTTTGGCTAATTGACGAATCAGAATATCCTGCAGTTGCCAGTTACTCAGGCCGTCCAGTGCAAAAACCTCATCATTTTCAGGCGAGCTGAATTCTGCCTGTAACCAGACTTTCAGCCGCTGCTGGTAAAAAGCCCGCACAGGATCTCTGAGTACATCAGCCAGTTGCCGTAAAGTCACAGCTTGTTGTGGCTGATAAGGCATAAGTTGAGGCAATAACGTACTGTTTGCAGATTGCTGATGCTGCAACCACTCATGCTGATAACTGAATAACGCTGCAAAGCGGTTATTAAAATAATTGCGGCTGAAAGGTTGTAGCGGATGCTCTACTGTCAGTGATGTTAATAATTCTGAGCCATCATTATTGCGCCAGCCCTGAGCAAGATGCTCACGCAGTTGCCCAATCAGCATCGACGGAGCCCGTACGCTGTTATCATGAATACTGCGGCCAACCCAACTGATATACAGGGCTTGCCGGGCAGATAATAAGGCTTCCAGCAACAGGTAACGGTCATCTTCACGGCGTGAACGATCCCCGGGCCGGGAATCATATTGCATCAAATCGAAATCGGTATTTTTTTGCTGCCGCGGGAAGGCACCATCATTCATGCCAAGCAGACAAATACGTTTGAACGGTATCGCCCGCATGGGCAGCAAGGTTGCAAAATTAACGGATCCTGCCAGAAAACGCTGTTGCAAACTGTGCTGATCCAGTTTCCCCAACCAGCTTTCGGCAACAATATGACAAGGTAACATACTACCCAGTCTGCTCTGCTGACATTCACTGTACCAGTCGGCAAGATGTTGCTGCAGCTGTTGCAGTATCCGTACATCCTGTTCTTCCGTCGCCATAAAAAAATCAGCCAGCAGTTGCTGTAGTAATAGCAGCCATTCATCTGCTGTGCGGCTAAGCTGCAGCTGTTGCCAGTAATGCTGTAACCGCTGTATAAATTGCTGTAACGGACCTAACAGTTCTGCCTCAAGCCCTCCGACATCGGCATAGGGTTCTATTTGTTGCCAGGCATCACTTTCGCCGCTGGCATATCCCAACAACATCCGGTTCAGGCCAAATAACCAGCTGTTTCCTTCCAGACCACCCGGCAGCTGTAATGCAGACCGTTGTTCAGCATCCAGCCCCCAGCGGATGCCGGCACCGGCAATCCAGTTATGTAATAAAGGCAATTGCTCTGCCGTTATTAAAAACCGCTGCTGCAACGCCGGAACATCCAGTAAATCAAGCACATCGCTGACAGTGAAACGGCTTTGAGGTAACACCAGTAACTGCTCCAGCGCACGGATTAACGGTTGCTGACGGCGCATGCCAAGATCGGCCAGAGTAAAGGGAATATAACGGGGATCTGACGGCTTTAATGCGCCGAATACCGCCTGAATGTAAGGAGCATACTGATCAATATCCGGCACCATCACCATGATATCGCGGGGTTTAAGCTGTGTATCAGCATCAAATGCTGCCAGCAACTGGTCATGTAAGATTTCTACTTCACGTAGTGGGCTATGGGCAATATGAAAACGAACCGAATGATCCTGCTGCGGGTTAAGCTGAGGCCAGTTGCTGCGGCTTTCATGCAATGGCCGCAGCTCCAGAATATCCTGCTGTAGCATCTGCAACAGGTTGCTTGCTGGCTGTTCATCAAACAGATCAATCCGTTCGTTTACAAACAGCCGGCTATGCTGTGCTGTCTGGTCAAACGCATCCAGCAAACGGATATAATCCCGTCCCTGCCGCCCCCAGGCAGCAAGCAAAGGATGAGCATGCTCTGTTAACTGGTCTTCAGGTAATACCGCTGGCATTCCTGGTTTACGCTGTTGTCGCTGGCGGGCACTGCGTAATAATTCTTTTCCCGGAATAATATCAGCCCAGAAATAACGGCATGGATT
>CAZXTH010000318.1:0-384 GCA_964643585.1 uncultured Pseudoalteromonadaceae bacterium | reverse complement strand
ATGGATTATGAACTGCAAGCAGCACCTGGGTGTAAGGCGCAATCGCTGCAAGCACTTCAAGGCTCTGCTGCGGTAATGCAGAAATACCAAAGATAATTACCCGCCGTGGTAGCCGCCGCTGCAACTCGGCAGCAGGCAACTGCCGGATATGCTGTAAAAACTGTTGATGCAGTTCGGCCCGGCTCAGATTATGGTTTAGCTGGCGTATCTTGCTTCGTAATAAACGCCACAATTCAGGTTGCCATTGTTGTTCCGGGCCCAGAGCCTGCTCTTCACCATAACCACTGCGCAACGAATTACTGCCCTGTTGCCAGCTCTGCAGCCAGTCAGCACGGTAAACCTGATACTGGTCATATAAAGCTGCCAGTTGTTGTGCTAA
The DNA here is from genome assembly GCA_964643585.1 of uncultured Pseudoalteromonadaceae bacterium. GTDB lineage: Bacteria > Pseudomonadota > Gammaproteobacteria > Enterobacterales > Alteromonadaceae > Alishewanella. Next base: position 5 of record CAZXTH010000318.1, on the reverse strand, counting down.
TTGCC
>CAZXTH010000317.1:0-4342 GCA_964643585.1 uncultured Pseudoalteromonadaceae bacterium | reverse complement strand
TTGGCGGCGATGGTCAGGTCTCTCTCGGTAATACCGTAATGAAAGGCAACGCCCGCAAAGTGCGCCGCCTTTACGGCAACAAGGTTATTGCCGGCTTTGCCGGTGGTACTGCCGATGCCTTTACCCTGTTCGAACGTTTTGAAGCCAAGCTGGAGATGCACCAGGGCCACCTGATGCGGGCAGCCGTGGAACTGGCCAAAGACTGGCGTACCGACCGCATGTTGCGAAAACTGGAAGCCCTGCTTGCCGTAGCTGATGCCAATACCTCACTGATTATTACCGGTAACGGTGATGTAGTTCAGCCTGAACACGATCTCATCGCCATTGGTAGTGGTGGCCCATACGCGCAGGCCGCCGCTACCGCTATGCTGGAAAATACCAGCCTGAGTGCCCGTGATATTGTTGAGAAAAGTCTGAAAATTGCCGGTGATATCTGTATTTATACCAATCACCACCAGACCATTGAAGAATTGTAAGCAGGTTTATTATGTCTGATATGACACCAAGAGAAATCGTCCACGAGCTGGATCGCCATATTATTGGCCAGAACAAAGCCAAAAAAGCAGTGGCGATTGCCCTGCGTAACCGCTGGCGCAGAATGCAGCTGCCAGAAAGCCTGCGTCAGGAAGTCACCCCAAAGAATATTCTGATGATTGGCCCAACAGGTGTAGGTAAAACTGAAATTGCCCGTCGCCTTGCCAAACTGGCTAATGCGCCTTTCATCAAAGTAGAAGCCACTAAATTTACCGAAGTGGGCTATGTTGGCAAAGAAGTAGAGAGCATTATCCGTGATCTGGCCGACAGCGCAGTAAAAATGCTGCGAGAACAGGAAATTGCCAAAAATCGTTTCCGGGCAGAAGAAGCTGCTGAAGAGCGTATTCTGGATGCACTGCTTCCTAAAGCACGTGATGCCTGGGGCGAAGCCGACAACAACAGCAATAATGACAGCAATACCCGGCAGATTTTCCGCAAAAAACTGCGTGAAGGCCAGTTGGACGATAAAGAAATTGAACTGGAACTGGCTCAGCCACAAATTGGTGTTGAGATCATGGCTCCTCCGGGCATGGAAGAAATGACCTCCCAGTTGCAGAGCATGTTTCAAAATCTGGGCACTGAACGTAAGAAAAAACGTAAGCTGAAAATCAAAGACGCGTTTAAACAGCTGATTGAAGAAGAAGCATCTCGTTTAGTTAACCCGGAAGAGCTAAAAGCGCAGGCGCTGGAAGCCGTTGAACAAAACGGTATTGTGTTTCTGGACGAAATAGACAAAATTTGTAAGCGTGGTGAAACCAGCGGACCAGATGTTTCACGTGAAGGCGTACAGCGCGACCTGCTGCCACTGATTGAAGGCTGTACGGTCAATACCAAACACGGCATGGTCAAGACTGACCACATTTTATTTATTGCCTCCGGCGCTTTCCAGATGAGCAAACCGTCAGATCTGGTACCTGAGCTGCAAGGACGATTGCCAATCCGGGTCGAGCTGGAAGCATTAAGTGCTGCAGATTTCGAGCGTATTCTGACTGAGCCAAGAGCATCATTAACAGAGCAAGCTATTGCCATGCTGGCAACTGAAGGTGTCAAAATCAGCTTTACTGAAGATGGTATCAAGCGGATTGCCAATGCTGCCTGGCAGGTGAACGAAAGTACCGAAAATATCGGTGCCCGCCGCCTGTACACGGTAATGGAAAGGCTACTGGAAGAAATTTCCTATGATGCCGCAGACCATGCCGGACAGCATATTGAAATAAATGCGCAGTATGTCGACCAGCATCTGGACGCGCTGGTAAAAGATGAAGACCTGAGCCGTTTTATTCTTTAACGCTATGCACGTTACCAGACTGCATTATCACCAACGCCGCCGTTTACTGGATGTCACATTCAGTGACGGCGTCGCTGCAACTTTTACAGCAGAATTTCTGCGTGTATATTCCCCCTCAGCTGAAGTACGGGGGCATGGCCAGCGTAAACTGGTGACCAACAAAAAAGAAGTCGCAATCAGCAAATTGCTACCCGTGGGGCATTATGCTGTCAAGCTGGTATTCGATGACGGTCATAACAGCGGCATATATAGCTGGCAGTATTTGTCACAATTGGCAGAGCAACACAGCAGCTTATGGCAGGACTACCTGCAGCAGCTGGAGCAGGCTAACGCCAACCGCGAAAGCCTGATCCCGATTAAACTGCGTTAGGTTTTAAAATGTTCAACTGTCCGGCGTAAACTGGCAGCTTGCGTTGCCACTTCTTCACTGATGGCTGCATTATGTTGTGCATAACCACTCGATTCTTCCGATAAATCCCGGATCCGGACCATATTTTTATTTACCTCGGCAGCCACATGGCTCTGTTCTTCTATGGCTGCAGCAATTTGCGTGGTCATATCCATAATATTGGTCACATCTGCCGTAATATTACCAAGCAACTGCATCGCAACATTCGCTTGTTGTGTGCTACCGGTACCATCCTCGCGGCAACTGAGAATGGCAGTAACAATATCAGCGGTTCGTTCTTGCAGCCCTTTTACCGTGCTTTCAATCTGCCGGGTAGATTCCTGAGTGCGCATTGCCAGATTACGTACCTCATCAGCAACCACAGCAAAACCACGTCCCTGCTCTCCGGCTCTTGCAGCCTCTATAGCGGCATTTAGTGCCAGCAGATTTGTCTGCTCTGCAATCCCTCTGATCACATCCATCACGGAACTGATAGTACCGGTATCAGCTTCCAGTGCCTGTACTATCCGCACTGCATCCTGCAACTTGTCTGATAACTGCTGGATCCGGCTGACAGTTTGCAATACCTCCTGACGGCCAGACTGTGCATTCTGATTAGCCAGTTCTGCTTTACTGGCTGTACTTTCAGTATTAGCTGCAATTTCATTAATAGTCGCGCCCATTTCTGTTACTGCGGTAGCAACCATATCGCTTTCCGTTTGCTGTTGCTGCATACCTTTGCTGGTATCAGCTGTCGAAGCAGCTAACTCACCTGTAGCATGATCCAGCATGTCCAATGCCTGATTCACACTTTTGATCAGCCCCTGAAAATCACTGAGCATAATGTTAAAATCCTGTGCCAGTGCGGTCATTTCATCATTACCTGCTTCCGGCACACGTAGGCGAAAATCATTGTCAGCTCTGATAACACCGATAGTCCGGCAGACATTCATGATCGGTTCGATAATACTGCGGCTGATTAAAACAACGAGTGTCAGAACCAATACCAAAACCATTACGAATAATCCTATCGCCAGTTGCTGGGCAAATATTCTGGCTTCATCTATAGACTGGCTGGCAGATTCAGATAACACCGTAAGGCTACTCTCTGTTTGCTGAATCGCACTGCGCATCTGTCCGGTGAGTCCCTGTGTTTCATCCAGGCCCATCGTTTTTACTGCATCCGTTAACTGAGTAACGCTACGGTTGTAATCTACCAATAATCTTGCTGCTGCCGGCTCGGTCCGCTGTAACTGCTGATAAAAAGGCAGGTAAGTCTTAGTAAAACTATCTATGTAATGGCTGTTACGACGTAACAGAAAGTCTTTTTCATCCCGGCGCAACTGCAGAATAGTGACCAACCAGTCATCATGATTCATCGTACTGAATTGCTGTTCAAGTTGCCGTGCTGATTGCCGTAGTGCTCCCATCAGCCCTGAATCTTCATCCAGACCAATCACCTGTTGTTGAGCCACTAACTGATTAAAACTCTGAATATACTGCTCTGTCAGCTCAGAAAAACGCTGTAACGGTGTGGTGTCCAGCTGATGCTCTTTCAACAAGAAATGCAGCTCTGAGACCCGGTTCTGCATCTGTTGGAAACGGCCATGGAGCTGCTGCTGATAGCGAAGCTCAGTGCGCATAACAAAATCTTTTTCATGCCGTCGGAATGACAGTACATCTGTATTCAGTTGCTCCACCAGCTGCTGCATTCTGGTCAGGCTGTTTAATTCAGCACTCTGATAAAACAGGATACCCAGCATCATCAGCATTGCTGCTACCAGTGCCGCGCCATTTATTAGCAAACGCTGCTTAATAGTAAAACGCCGTAACATACCCATCAGAGCTACTCCTGTTATCAATCTGCCAAATAAGATTATATCGCCCGGATACTGCCCGCTTAAGGCTCAGCATAGTCAGAGCTGTAAGAAAAAGGCAGCGATTGTACAGGAGATCCCCAGCAAGGCTCCAGCAATGATATCTAATGGGAAGTGCACCCCCAGCAGAATTCTCGCCAGACCAATCATACAGGCCCAGCAAAGCGCCAGTGGCAGTAGTAGCGGGTAATAAACGGCAATCGCAGTCATCACGACAAAAGCTGCGGCAGTATGACCAGAAGGAAGACTGAAACG
>CAZXTH010000316.1:0-4402 GCA_964643585.1 uncultured Pseudoalteromonadaceae bacterium | reverse complement strand
GGACTGGATGGCATTGCACGGGGTAAATAACCCGGTGGCGATGGAAGGCCAGGAATATATCTGGCAACAATTGTGGCGTGAATTCGGCGTTGCCGACAGCGAGCTGGCGGCTTACTTTTCTGGCCCGGCATTTACCCCGTGGCAGCGAATGGGCAATATCGAAGGCCACGAAGGGCCATTGCCAATTGAATATATTGAGAAAAAACGCCAGCTGCAAAAGCAGATTATGGCACGGATGGCCACCTACGATATGAAACCGGTGGTGCCTGCTTTTTCCGGCTACGTACCTAAACAATTTATCAGCCTGTTTCCCGACGCCAGAATTATCGAAATGAAAGCCTGGAGCGGTTTTCCAAACCCAACCTACTGGCTGGACCCGGCCGACCCGCTGTTTGCCAAAGTGGCAAAGCGCTTTATTGAACTGTACAACGCTGAATACGGTGAGCAGCAGTATTACCTGATGGACGCCTTTAACGAAATGCTGCCGCCGGTATCGAAAGAAAACCGCCATCAGGATCTGGCCGGTTACGGCGAAGCACTGTATCAGTCGCTGGCACAAGTAGTACCGGATGCTACCTGGGTCATGCAAGGCTGGATGTTCGGTTCCGACCGTCATTTCTGGGATCTGGATTCAATTCAGGCATTTTTAAGCAAAGTGCCGGATAACAAAATGATGATCCACGATATCGGTAACGACCGCTACGACGTATGGCAAGGCGCCAAAGGCTTCTACGGCAAACAATGGGTATTTGGCTTTATTCATAACTACGGCGGCAGCAATCCGGTGTATGCTGATTTTGACTTTTACCGTGAAAAAACTGACTTTGCACTACAGCACGAAGATAAAGGCAACCTGACTGGTTACGGCGTGTTTCCGGAAGGTATTCATGGTACCTCATCGGCTTACGAATATATGTTTGACGTCGCTTGGCAAGGGCAGGCCACCGCGTCCGGCGAATGGCTGCAACATTACCTTAACGCCCGTTATGGCAGTACCAGCCCGGCGTTGTTATCGGCCTGGAACAAACTGTACAAAGCGGTATTAAGCACCAAATACTGGGATCCACGCTGGTGGGAAGGCTCCGCTGGAGCGCACCTGCTGTTTAAACGCCCATCAACAGAATACCTGCGTTATACCGGCGCACCGGGCGATTTAGCCTTGCTGGATCAGGCACTGCGTGAACTGGTCGCGTTACCGGCAGCAGAACAGCAGGACGCATTATTCCGCTACGACCTGGTCGATTTTGCCCGCCACTCCGTTACCCAGCATATCGATATGTTACTGCAGCACACCACGTTGGCGTATCAGCAGGGCAAAGTAGCGCAGGGCGATAACTACCGCCAGCAGGCAAAACAGCTGATTCTGGGCGTTGATGCCCTGATTGGTGGTCAGCAAGAAACCCTCTACAGCTGGGTTAATGATGCCCGCGCTTATGCCGACACACCAGAACTGGCTGACTTATACGAGCGTAACGCCCGTAAGCAAGTGACTATCTGGGGCGGTATCAGCCTGAAGGACTATGCGTCTAAAGCCTGGCAGGGCATGTACGCTCATTTCTACCTGCCGCGCTGGGAGCTGTTTTTCGATGCACAGCGCCAGGCTGCTGTCAGTGGTAAGCCGCTGGATAACGCCGTACTGGAACAACAGTTAATTGCCTGGGAAACCGCCTGGCTGGATCAACCACTGCCAGCCGCTTCAACAGTACCGGCAGATGTTGTGGCAGCGGTGAAGGAGTTACAACAGCAGGTGACGGCGAGTAAGGCGATACCGTCTAATTTGTAAGGAACGTGAACAGCTGCGCATTGTTCATGGTGATACTACTTACTGAAGCAGGAGTCAGCTTACTCTAAGCAAACCGTTGGAGCCCTGGACGGGCGGAACCGAGCCTACAGGGATGTATTTACGGCGTGTTTGCGTGAGTAAGGTGACGGATGCTGAGCAGCATTTAGTAAAGAACAACCCGTTTAATTTTGTGGAAGTTATTGTTCCCAATGCAGGAATGCACTATGCAATCACAACGTCTGCTGGCATTAGATTTATTCCGGGGTCTGACCATCCTGTTTATGATTATGGTTAACAGCCCCAACACCTCTGGCGAATTTTCCCATACCTACTGGGATGGTATCACTTTCGCCGATTTTATTTTCCCGTTCTTTCTGGTGATTGTCGGCGTAGCCGTCGCCATCGGTTTGCAACCAATACAGCGTACAGCACAAGAGCTGAGCGCGATACGGCTAAAAATTCTGCGCCGTACACTGATTTTGTTCGGGCTGGGGATCTTCGTTAACCTGATGTACCTGAAATTCGCTGATCTGCGCGTGCTGGGTGTGTTGCAACGTATTGCGCTGGTGTATCTGGTGTGTGCGTTTTTAGCCATGCACTGCAGCACAAAACGGCTGGTACAGATCACCGCCGTTATTCTGATCAGCTACTGGTTACTGATTTTACTGGTGCCTGCGCCGGGCCTCAGTGCCGGGCAGTTGGATCGTGGTGCCAACCTGATTAACTGGTTCGACAAATTTCTGCCCGGCATGCTATGGCGCGGCAGCTGGGATCCTGAAGGTTTACTAAGTACATATCCTGCCATTGCCAGCGGTTTGTTCGGCGTGATTATGGGGCGGCTGGTGCTGCAATATAAACAACAACTGCCGCAATTGGTGATGGTGCTGTTTGTACTGGGTTTCAGCAGCTTTTTGCTTGGTTGCCTGTGGAGCCTGTGGTTCCCGTTGATTAAACAAATCTGGAGCAGCTCTTTTGTACTGGTGACCAGCGGCATGGCCAGCATGGTACTGGCATTACTGATCTGGTACACCGACATTCAGCAATACCGCAAATTTACGCAGGTATCACTGGTATTCGGCGCCAATGCGATTGTTGCCTATGTGCTGCATGTGGCGCTGGAAAAACTGCTGCAACTGCCGGTAGGCGGGGTATCTGTACATGGCCTGTATTTACAGCTGGCAGAGCAACTGGGCCTGAGCCCGTTTTTTAGCGCAGCTATCTGGATTATTGCCTTTCTGGCGCTGTGCTACCTGCCGGTATGGTGGATGTATCAGCGCAAAATCTTTGTGAAGATTTAATTGAAGGGTAATGCGATTTACTTCAGCGGGTACCAGATTGTTCTAAGCGAACCGTTGGAGCCCTGGATGGGCGACAAATCCGTCAGGAACGGATTTGAACAAAGGGTAAACTTCAGGATGAAGTTTATAAACCGAGCCTACAGGGATGTATTTACGGCGTGTTCGTGTGAACAATCTGGTATCTGCCAAAGCTTAATCGATGCAAGGGGAGTTTAGTGCCAAATAGCGAACAACTTTTTATCGGTGTCGATGGCGGTGGCAGCAAGTGCAAAGCCCGGCTGGAGAATGCACAGGGTCAGCTGCTGGCGGAAGTGATTGCCGGGCCCGCTAACCCGGCGACAGACTTTGCCCAGACGGTAGACTCAATACTGACCGCCTGCCAGCAGGCCGTGGTACGGGCCGGATATAGCACCGATAGTCTGGCGCGGTGCCATGTGGTGCTAGGGCTGGCCGGGGTGAATATTCCACGGGTACAGCGGCAAATGCAAAACTGGCGGCACCCGTTTGCCAGTATGGCAGTGACCACCGACTTGCATATTGCCTGCCTGGGCGCACATGGCGGCCGCGACGGTGCCATTCTGATTACCGGCACAGGTACTGCAGCGTTTTCCAGTGTTGCCGGAGAGCAATCATTATTCAGTGCCCAGGGGTTTCCGCTCGGTGACAGAGGCAGCGGTGCCTGGCTGGGCTGGCAGGGCGTGTGCGCCACGCTGGATGTACTGGATGGTCTGCAACCGGCCAGCGGCTTAAGCCACAGTATCTGCCGTCAGTTAGGCGTGAGCAGCAATACCGATTTGATCAGCTGCTGTATCGGCTATAAAGCGGCTGACTATGGGCAGCTGGCGCCGCTGGTACTGCAACAGCAGCAGGCGGGCGACCCGTATGCTACCGATATCGTTGAGCGTGGCCTTGGCTATGTGCAGGCATTATTACAACGCTTGCAGCAAACCGGCGCAGCCAGTATTGCCATGACCGGTGGCCTGGCAACACAGCTGGCCGCCTTATTACCCCCGGCTATGCAACAGCAACTTAGCCCGGTACAAGGCCCGCCGGAAGCAGGTGCAACCGCACTGGCGCGGCAATATTTTCTGGAGACATCACTATGACGCAACCGAAAACCGGTTATGGCCTGCAACCGATTATTATTATCGGTGTGCTGTTTTTTATGTTTGGTTTTATTACCTGGTTGAATGGTGCGCTGATCCCCTTTTTGCAGCTGGTGTGTCAGCTGAGCGAAGTTGAAGCGCTGTTAATCGCCTTTAGTTTTTATATCGCCTATGTGGTGATGGCACTGCCAATGGCGCGGGTGCTGGCCTGGTCG
>CAZXTH010000315.1:1198-4402 GCA_964643585.1 uncultured Pseudoalteromonadaceae bacterium | reverse complement strand
AGCCTTTATTGGCTTGTGGCTGGTTTCCGCTTTGTACGGATCCTGATCGCAGAAAACCGGTATTACAGTTGGAAAATATAGCTGAAGCCAAGCCTGATACAGCATTAGTTTAACCTGCCAGGTGCTTCTGGCTGCAATAACTGATTCTTTGAGCGCACTCAGGTATACTCTGCCCGGATATTGTTGCCGGGCGGAGTGCCATGTCAAATCTTGAACCTCTGGTTAAAATCGGAAACTGGTACTATCAGGCTGCTTATGGTCAGTTATGGTCTGCGGATACCGGAGGTCGCCATAATGTGATGCGGCTTGAGCCTCGCTTGCATTCATTGCTTAATTTTCTGCTGTTGCATCCGAATCAACTGCTGACCAAAGATACCCTGATAGATAAAGTCTGGCCTGCTGGTGAAGGAACAGATGCAGCTGTTATGCGTGCTATTGGCGCTTTGCGCAGAATATTGGACGATGATGTCCGTGCTCCACGTTACATTGCCACCATCTCTAAAAAAGGCTACTGCTGGCTAGCCGAGATTGAACCCCAAACCAGTAATCACACAGACGAAATCATTGCCGTTTCAGAAAAAGCGGCTGGTATAGAAGCCGCCAGAAAACCTGCATCGTGGCGTTTTGTTGTTGCGGTGGTTTTTTGTTTGCTGTCTGTTACAACGGGGTTGGCTTATTTTCTTGCAACTTACACCGCTGTACCGTTGACGCGTTTACCTGATCTGATAAAACCTGTCAGTGCTTTGCCAGGGATGGAATACTGGCCGCTGGCTGATCAGAAAGGGGAGTATGTAGCGTATCAGCATCAGCCTCCCGGTACTCCCTATATTTACTGGGCCACTCAGGATTTGCAGAGTCTGAAAGTGACTCAGGATACAGAGGCTTATCTGAAGCTCAGTGAGGCTGTATGGCATGATACGCAGCATATTGTGTTCAGGGCTGTTGATCTTGCCGGCAATTGCGGTGTGTATCAGAAACAAATTTTACCTGTATGTGCTCCGGCAAAGACGCTATTTTCTTGCCAGCACTTTGTCTCGCAAGGATTACAATACTGGCAGCAGCAATTAGTATGGATAGATCATGATGAACACAATGGTCTGGCCTTATGGCGCGCAGATATTAATGGTATACCTGAGCTACTTCATCAGTTGCCTTCATACTGGCTGACGGCGGAGCATTTACAAGTTCAGCACAATACGCTTTATTTGCTGGCAGACAGGGGGTTCTTCAGTACAGAACTGATAAGTGTCTCCCTTGATAATGGCCATAGTAGCGTATTGCAGCACTTTCCTTTTAATGTCAATCAGTTGAGCTTATGGGATGAGCGGCACTTGCTGCTGGCCGATCAGGATGGAGAGTTATTGCTGTTTGATTTACGCTCAGCGGAAACATTGCGGCTGGGGTTACTGACCAGGCAACTTACCCAGGCCAGGCGCTACCAGCACCGGATACTTGCAACACAATTACTTGATTACAAAACGGATATCCTGCAGTTGCAGTTTGACGGGCAACATAACCGTATCAGTAGCCTGCAACCATGGCAGATAAGCAATCGCAGTGAATCACTGGTTGCCGGCAATCGGCAGCAGCTGGCTTTTGTCACAGAGCGTTCCGGGTATAACCAGATTTGGCTGACTGATGGCGCTGACAGCAGGCAGCTTACACAGCTCAAAGATAAGCAACAGGTACAGCAACTACTGTGGCATGATTCACGCTTGTTAGCATTAATTAATAATCAGCTATACGAAGTAAACCGGGCAGGTGGTGAATTGACATTATACCACCGCCAGAATGGGCTGGTTGGGCGTTACCAGAGCTGTAATGAGCAGCTGTACTGGACTGAGTACGATGAGCAGCTTGGCTGGCAGCTAATGCAGATGACAGCATCAGAGGAACAAGCAGTCATACTGCAGCAGGTACTCGATGTACGCTGTGCACCTGTCGGGCTAATCGTACAACGTGCGTTACAACAGCCTCTTGCATGGTGGCATCAGGGCAGTTTGCAGCCGTTAGCCGCTGAAACGGTACAGCCGGAGGCTGATCCATACCGGTGGTTGACAGATATTCATGGTATCTACTGGCTGGATGCTGCCAGTCATGGTGTACGTTTTTTGCCATGGGGAATGGAGCAGAGCCAACTGATTAAATGGCCTGATACGGTCTTACCGGTAGCCTTGTATGATGATGGTGAACAGCTACGCTATGTCGTACGCCCGAGAGCGTACGACACAGATGTGGTATGGCTGCAAAACCGCTGAGTTACTCAGAGTGCTGCAAAGCTGGCGTCGGCGGCGGCAATAGTCGCAGCCAGATCGTCAGCAGAGTGTGCCAGTGACAGAAATCCGGCTTCGTAAGCTGAAGGGGCCAGATAAATACCTTTTTCAAGCATCAGATGGAAAAACTGCCGGAAGGCGGCAATATTACATTGTGTTGCCTGATGGTAGTTGCTGACGTTATTTTCAGTGGTAAAGAAAATACCGAACATGCCACCAACCTGATTAACACTCAGAGGTACGCCATGTTTTGCTGCAGCGGTACTTAATCCTGCCAATAGCTCTGTAGTGCTGGCAGTTAGTTGCTCGTAGACACCAGGTTTGCTTATTTCGGTTAACGCAGCCAGTCCAGCTGCCATTGCAACAGGGTTACCTGACAAGGTACCTGCCTGATATACCGGCCCTAAAGGGGCAATGCAGTGCATAATTTCCTGTTTACCGCCGAATGCGCCAACTGGCATACCTCCACCGATAATTTTACCCAGTGTTGTCAGATCCGGTTTTACATTGTAAACGGCCTGGGCACCACCTAATGCCACCCGGAAACCGGTCATAACTTCATCAAAAATCAGGACGGCGCCGTATTGATCACATACTTGCCTTAAACCTTGTAAGAACCCTTCTGCAGGAGGTACACAGTTCATATTACCGGCAACAGGTTCAACAATAATACAGGCAATATCTTCGCCATGCTGGCTGAAAATAGCTTTCACTTGTTCCAGGTTATTAAATTCACAGGTCAGGGTATAGCGGGCAAAGTCTGCCGGTACACCGGGGGAATCCGGAACGCCAAGTGTAAGGGCTCCTGAACCTGCTTTAACCAGTAGCGAATCTGCATGCCCGTGGTAGCATCCTTCAAATTTCAGAATGATATTACGGCCGGTATAACCGCGGGCCAGACGGATAGCACTCATGGTTGCTTCAGTGCCTG
>CAZXTH010000315.1:0-1188 GCA_964643585.1 uncultured Pseudoalteromonadaceae bacterium | reverse complement strand
CATCTTCATTGAAGGAACCAGAGCAGCTACTTTTTCAGCCATGACAACTTCTGCCGGACAGGGAGCTCCAAAACTCAACCCTCTACCAGCCGCATCAATGACAGCCTGACGAATTGCCGGATGATTATGGCCCAGCAACATCGGGCCCCATGAGCCTACATAGTCAATATATCTTTTACCATCAACATCATACAGATAGGCGCCATCTGCACGATCAATAAATACCGGCGTCCCACCAACGCTTTTAAATGCCCTGACAGGGGAGTTGACACCGCCGGGAATAGTGCGTTGTGCCCGCGTAAATAATTCAGCTGATAAAGACATAATAATTTCCTGCTACCGGCCAGTAAAACTGGGATGCTTTATGGCCGGGATAGTTATAAGTTGCGATTCTTAAGGTTTAATCCTGTGTTGCTTATGACTGCGACACTTTATTACTGAACCAGGGTACCGGGCACTCGTAATTTGCTACAACGTTTTCCACTCCCAAAGTCATGGCAAACAGTGCCATCCGGACCAGAATACCATTGTCAGCCTGTCTGAAGATTGCCAGATTAGGATTCAGATTCAGGTCGTTATCCAGTTCATTGGCTTCCTGCCGTGAGTCGCGGGGCAACGGATGCATAATAACGGTGTTGGATTTGCAGTAACGGGTATAAATTTCCTGATTAAGGCGGAATTTACCACGGTAAAGGTTAGCTTCGGCTTTAGAAGGGAAGCGCTCTTCCTGAATACGGGTCTGGTAAACGATATCCGCGTTCAGATGGCCTTCAAGCTTGTCGGTGATAATCAGTTTGTGGCCTGCATTATCAATGGCAGATAAGACTTCATCCGGCATGGCCAGCTCTTGCGGAGAAATGAGCGTAAACGTAATGTTTTTGTACAGGCACAGTAGTTTTGACAGTGAATGCACAGTGCGGCCAAATTTCAGGTCACCTACCATTGCGATATGCATACCGTCTATTTGCAGAGAAGACGCCTGAAGCTCTTTTTCAATGGTAAACAGGTCGAGTAATGCCTGAGTAGGGTGTTCGTTAGCACCGTCGCCGCCATTTAATACCGGTACCCGGCTACCTTCTGCAAATTCTGCAACAGAGCCTGATTGCGGGTGGCGCATAGCAATAACATCACTATAACTGCTGATAACCCTGGCTGTGTCGAAGAGTGACTCGCCTTTGGATAAGGCTG
>CAZXTH010000314.1:0-4450 GCA_964643585.1 uncultured Pseudoalteromonadaceae bacterium | reverse complement strand
AGATCTCGCGAACAAAGGTTATGCAAGGCAAAAACAGGCGCACAACCGAAGGTTGTAAGCCTGTTTTTAACACAGCAGAGCCGAAGTGCAGCAGATCCGAAACAGGTTCTAAAGCCTCAGGTGAAACTGCCAGCAATGGGCTGGCAGTAAATATAGATATCAGAAAGGAAAAATATTGCCGTAGATCATACCGGAAGCGCAAACATTCAAATCTTCCCATGTATTATCGGTATAAAGAACCCTGCCTACACAGGCTGACACCTCAGAAAAACCATGAGCTCCGGTATAATTGACAAAGTTAGCCACACAATAGGTACCGCCACTGCAACTCCAGCTCACACCTGGTTCACCACTGTTACTCCAACTAACTTCATGTACTGGTTTATCAGCAACCAGTCTGAACCATACTGAAGGTTGCGAATTTACCTGACTGGAACAGAAATCAGCCGTATAAAACTGTTGTGTCGGGGTGCCACTGACAACACATTCAACATGAGCTGCAGCAGCAGGAAAAGTGAAGTACATAGCACTTACAGCAAACAATATTCTGATTATTTTCATTTCTTATCCTTTGAAAATTAGCATGCTTTGTCCGGAACTGGACAGCAGAAATATAGCTTGCAGCCTTAAATAAAAAACATATTTTCATTACAAAAAATATACTTTTTGATGATTTATTAAGGGGTGATCAGTGACAATTATCCCATCTGGATAATTTGATGCAGTAAGCAATAAAAAAGCCGGCATACGCCGGCTATTTTTCTGAAGTCTGTGCGGGATTAACCGGCGACAGTAACATTCTCAGCCTGAGGGCCTTTCTGGCCTTCGGTAATTTCGAAGGTCACCTTCTGGCCTTCCTGCAGGCTTTTACGGCCTGTGCCATTAATGGCCCGGAAGTGAACAAACACATCTTTGCCACCTTCACGTGCGATAAAGCCAAAGCCTTTATCGTCGTTGAACCATTTGACTGTACCGGTAATTAACTGTGACATAACACTCTCTACTTTTTACTTTACCTGCCAGCGAACTGGCATTTTACCTTTTGTAGCCTAAATCCAGCCAGTTGTTATGATATACACATAACAGTGGCAGGGAAGCAACCTTGATTGCAGGCCCAACCCGATAGCCATCACCATTTAGTGATAACTATCATTTACTGCAGACGAACTGACAGCCCTTTCAGTGTAGCAGCAAAAATGTCGAAAAAACGCTCAATTTACAAAATATTTTTCTTCCGTCTCACCGGTGCGCTGCCATCATCTCCGCCTTCAAAAAAACTGGCTGGTTTAGACGCTGGTTTTTTTCTGCTTGCTGTTTTACGGGCTTTTTGCTGTTTCGTGCCAGCAACAGCAGGCTTGGCGATTTTTTTATCCGGTTTTGCAACAATACCAGTAAAGGTTGCTGGCAATGTTTCAACAACACTGAAACTGATACCCTGCCGTAAAAAAGCTTCTATCTTCTGCAATGAAGGCCAGTCTTTAGGGCCCACCAGCGATATGGCTTCTCCTCTGGCACCGGCACGGCCTGTCCGGCCAATACGATGCACATACTCTTCCGGGTGTTTAGGCAAGTCAAAATTAATAACATGCGAAACCTGCAATAAATCCAGCCCTCTGGAAGCCAGGTCTGTTGTCACCAATACCCGATAATGTCCGCCGGCAAACTGCTGCATTACGGCATTACGTTTGGCTTGAGACAAACTGCCACTCAACCCGACAGCTGGCATACCTGCAGCATCACATAAAACAGCCAGACGTTCGGCATCAGCTCTGGTTGCGGTAAAAATAATCAGTTGTTTTACAGGCTCTGTTGCCAGAAAGTGCTGCAACAACGCTTCTTTGTGTGTCAGATGATCTGACAGATAAAAACGCTGACTGATATCCTGATGCGGTTGATGTGATGCTTCCAGAGCCACTCTGAACGGGCTTTTTAGCAATGCCAGAGCCAACTCGTCGACTTCAGCATGATCCAGCGTGGCTGAAAACATTAAAGTCTGGCGCAAACGGTGATCAGCTTCTTTGTTAATTCTGGTAAGCTGAGGCATAAATCCCAGATCAAGCATCCGATCAGCTTCATCCAGTATCAGCATTTCCAGGCCGTTAATCCGCACAGAGCGATGTTCAAGATGATCATTAAAACGCCCCGGGGTTGCAACAATAATATCCGGCTCACGCTTTAGCAGTTTTTCCTGATCATTAAAGTTTTCACCACCTACAATCAAAGCTGAATTCAGTGGTGTATTAGCAACCAGCAACCGTAATTGCCCATAAACCTGTTTTGCCAGCTCCCGTGTCGGAGTCAGGATCAGTGCTCTGGCATCGCGTTTGGCTAAAGGGCGGCTTTTCAGCAGCCGCTGCATCATCGGCAGCAGGTATGCCAGCGTTTTACCTGACCCTGTTCTGGAAGACACCATCAAATCACGCCCGGCCATCACCGCAGGAATCGCTTCTTCCTGTACCGGTGTAGGCTTAACAAACCCCAGATGACTGATTGAACGCAATAAACGCGGATCGAGTGCTAAATCCTGAAATGGCAAAATGAACCTCAACTATAAACAAAACTGCTATATGATACCGGACTATCCGATTTGAGTCAGTGCCCCTGATTCAGTTAGTATAAAAACATATTCCGCCAGCAATAAAACACAGGAATCTTCATGAGTTTGAAAGAACAGCTGCTGAAAGCCGGACTGGCCGATGCCAAAAAACTAAAAGCCATTAATAAAGAAAAACATCTGCAACGTAAGCAAGCCGGTAAAAAACAGCCGGTTGTCAACGAGGCAACCGTTCTGGCTGAACAAAAACGCCAGCAACAGATTGCCAGGGACCAAGAACTTAACCGGCAGAAACAGGCTGAGCTGAATCAAAAAGCTATTGCTGCTCAGGTAAAACAACTGATTGACAACAATACGGTAGTAGCCAAAGGTGAAGTCGCATTTAATTTTACTGATGACAAACTGGTTAAACGTATTTATGTCAGCCAGACTCAGCAAAATGAACTGACACGCGGTTTGTTAGCTGTTGCCGGTATGCAGCAGCGTTATTATCTTATCCCGGCACAGGTAGCAGAAAAAATTCAACAGCGCATGCCAGAAAGCATCCTGGTACTTAACAGCCGTCAGCAAAAACCGGATGAAGATGATCCCTATGCCGATTATCAGATCCCGGATGATCTTATGTGGTAACAGGAGTTTTTATGTCTGCAATTCTAAAAAACGGATTATTTCAGCTGCTACTGGCAGCATTACTGCTGGTAAGCACTCATGCCAGTTATGCGGCATCAGTCTGGAAAGTGACTAAAGATGGCCGCCATTTTTATCTGGCGGGTACAGTACATTTACTCAGCAGCAATGATTATCCGCTGCCATCAGCTTACCAGGCTGCATATCAGGACAGCCAGCAGCTGATTTTCGAAACCGATCTGCAACAACTCACCAGCCAGACAGGCATTACAGAATTAATAGCCCGCAATGCCTATCCACAGGGAGAATCATTACAACAAGCGTTATCTGCTGAGGTTTACCAGCAATTAATCAGCCATATCAACACTATGCAATTACCTCCTGAAACGGTTACCCGTTTCAGGCCTGCTTTTGCCGCCATGATGCTGGTTAATCTTGAACTCAGTAAACTTGGTGCTGCTGACGAAGGTGTAGATATGCATTTTCTGCAACAGGCAATCAAAGACAACAAAAGCTTCAGCGGCCTGGAAAGTGTTAATGCTCATCTGAATATTCTGGATGAGATGAACAAACTGGATGCCGACCTGATTATTACCAGTACATTGCAGGATATCCATAAACTGGATACGCAGATGGCTGACATGAAAAAAGCCTGGCGCGACGGTAATGTGGAAAAGCTGGAACAGTTATATATCAGTGACCTGAAAACATTCCCGCAAATGTATCAGATCATGCTGGTCAAACGTAATCATGCATGGCTGGAACAGCTCAGCACATTACCGGATACAGAAAAAACCACTATGGTACTGGTTGGTGCACTGCATATGGCAGGTGAAGATGGTTTGCTGAAACTGCTTGCCGATAATGGCTTTTCTATCACTAAAGTAAACTGAACGGCGATACTTTCAGATGAATATTCAGGCACCTGCAAGCGGCGTTATGCTGACATTATCCGGCGCTGAAGAACTGATGCAGCTTAAAAGCTGGTTTCACAGTGCAGAGCAGCAACATAGCTGGGGGGGAGATGATTTTATTTATCCTTGTACCCTGCCGGTTTTTTTGCAGAACCTGTGCCGGCCGGGTGCTGAAAGTTATTCTCTGTTGTCAGCTGAAACAACCCGCCCAATGCTGGGGTTCGGGCAACTTTGTGATCGCTTCGACAAACATCACCTTGCAAGGTTAATAGTCAACCCGTCTATGCGGGGTCAGGGGCTGGCGAAAGTATTAATCTGCGAATTAATGCTCAGCGGTCTGGCACAGGAAGAGCGT
>CAZXTH010000313.1:0-4454 GCA_964643585.1 uncultured Pseudoalteromonadaceae bacterium | reverse complement strand
CTGTATCTTTTTCAAAGATACAGCCCTGGTGCGCCGTTTTCAGAAGATTGATGTTACTGAACCAAGTGTGGAAGACACCACACGTATTTTGCTCGGTTTGAAAGAGCGCTATGAACAACACCACAATGTGCGTTATACCCACAAAGCTATCCGGGCAGCTGCTGAGCTGTCTGCCAAGTATATTAATGAACGGCATTTACCGGATAAAGCTATTGATGTAATTGATGAAGCCGGTGCCAGCCAGCGCCTGCTGCCGGTATCCCGTCGTAAGAAAGTGATTAATGTGCCGGAAATTGAGCATGTTATTGCGCGTATGGCCCGTATTCCAGAGAAGTCTGTTTCTGCATCGGATAAAGATGTGCTGGCAAATCTGGATCGTAACCTTAAGCTGGTAGTATTCGGGCAGAATGAACCCATTGAAGTTCTGACTGCAGCGATTCGTCTGGCTCGTTCTGGCCTGGGCAATGAAGAGAAACCTATCGGCAACTTCCTGTTCTCTGGACCAACCGGAGTCGGTAAGACAGAAGTCACCAAGCAGTTGGCCAAGGTGATGGGCGTTGAGTTGCTGCGTTTTGATATGTCTGAGTATATGGAACGCCATGCGGTAAGCCGGTTAATAGGTGCACCTCCCGGATATGTAGGTTTTGAGCAGGGCGGATTACTGACTGATGCAGTGTGAAAACATCCTTAGTCGGTAGTGTTACTGGATGAGATTGAAAAAGCACATAGCGATATTTATAACATCCTGTTGCAGGTTATGGATCACGGAACATTAACCGATAACAATGGCCGTAAAGTCGATTTCCGTAATGTCGTGCTGGTGATGACAACTAATGCCGGAGTTCAGGAAACTATCCGTAAATCTATTGGCTTCCAGCAACAAGATAACAGCCATGATGCAATGGCCGAAATTAACCGTACTTTCAGTCCTGAATTCCGCAACAGGCTGGATGGTATTATCTGGTTTAAACATTTATCGCCGGAAATCATTCTGCAGATTGTTGATAAATTCGTTTGCGATTTGCAGGTTCAGCTGGATAAAAAGCAGGTTTCCCTGGAGCTGACAACTGCAGCCAGAGAATGGTTGGCGAATAAAGGCTATGATCAGGCAATGGGAGCCAGGCCTATGGCAAGGGTGATTCAGGAGCATCTGAAAAAGCCACTGGCTAACGAAATTCTGTTTGGCCGGTTAATTCGTGGTGGGGATGTCCGCGTTGATTTAGCCGGAGATAGCCTGACTTTTGATTATCAGACAGAAGATGATATGGCGCTGACTGATTAGCCAGACCATATATAACGGGTATAGCGAGTGCCAGCATCTGCTGGCATTTGCATTTCAGAGCTTAATAAAATAGTTAACTGACCGGCATATGATTATGCCGGCATCAGCTTTTCCGGTGTGTAGTATTACTGATTAACGGATTACCTTAACGGTGCTATCCGGGAGGAAAAGGTGTAAGAATCTATTCACGTGCGACTGCGCTTTGGCTCTATGGTGTTTAAAACAGCCTTGTATAACCTTGGCTCGCGGTCGTGAACAGGTTCTTAGAAGGAGCTCGCCTTAACGCTGACGGAAAACAATGCGGCCTTTACTCAGGTCGTAAGGTGTCATTTCAACAGTCACTTTATCGCCGGTCAGAATGCGGATATAGTTTTTACGCATTTTGCCAGAGATGTGGGCAATCACCACATGACCATTTTCCAGTTCTACTTTGAACATCGTATTTGGCAGGGTATCCAGGATTGTGCCCTGCATTTCAATTACATCTTCTTTCGCCATTCAGCGTACGTGCCTCTCAGTGAATTAGGTGAACTATAAAAAAGCAGCGCAGATTTTGCCGAAATCGCGGCCATAAGTAAAGCAAGATACGCTTTTTTAACCAAATGAATGCCATTGTCCGCTTATAAAGCGTTGTTGGGGAGTGAATTCGGCCTTGTAAGCCATCTTTCTGCAGTCAGTAATATAGTAGCCAAGATAGACATAGGCTTTGTTATGACGCATAGCCAGCTCTGTCATATACAATACTGCCAGTTTTCCCGGTGTGAATGAGGCTGCGTCCTGTGCAAAGAAAGTGTAAACCGCAGAGTAACTGTCTGATAGTTCGTCAACGATAGTTACTGCAACCAGCCTGTTCTGATAATACTGCTCCAGAAAACGTACCGGTAACCAGCTACATTGCAGCATTGAGAGCAGCTGTTCCGGTGTGGCAGGGTACATATCACCGTCATGATGTTTAAAGGCAATGTAGTGCTCGAATAATGCATAGTACTCTGCTGATTTGGGCTGCTGAACTAACTGATAACGCCAGCCAGCACGGGTTGCCTTGTTAAGCAGGCGCCTGTAATGCCGGCCAGGCCTGAATTCTGCTGCTACCAGACGGACAGATTGGCAAGCCTGACATAAAGGGCAGTGCGGTGTGTAAATCTGCTCGCCGGAACGGCGGAAATTAAGCTGTTGTAACTGATGGTAAAGACGGGCACTAACCGGTTCCTGTGGCAACAGAAAAACCAGCTGTTCCCTTTGCTCAGGCAGGTAACTGCACGGTGAGGTTGCAGTTAAACCAAAACGTAGCTCTGTCATGTGATCAGTTTATCTCAATACTGGCTGTCTGCCAGTGATGTATAGGCACGGGATGTTGCTGTAGCTGATTCAGCAATTGAAGATAGTTCTGCCGTGGCATACTGATAGCCCCTAATTGCACTAAAAACGGATTGGGCAACTGGCAATCTATCCAGCCGGTAGTATAGCTTTGTAAGTGTTGCTGTAATGCAATAAGAGCAAACTTTGCCGCATTAGGGATACGGTTAAACATCGATTCGCCACAGAATAGCCCCCCGATGGTTAAACCATAAAGGCCACCTACAAGCTGGTCTTCCTGCCATACCTCAATACTGTGAGCTGCTTGCTGTTGATGTAATTGTAAATATGCCTGTTGCATCGGTGGCAGTATCCAGGTTGCAGGTTGTTTTGCTCTGGGGGCAGCACAAGCAGCAACGACATCTCTGAAACAATGGTTAACAGTAAAACGGAGCGGGGATTTTTGTAACTGTTTACGCAAACTGCGGTTTAATTGCAGTGTATCTGGGGGGAATAATGCTCTGACAGAAGGACTCCACCATAATATAGGATCATTTTCACTAAACCAGGGAAAAATGCCATTACGGTAGGCTTGTAATAGTCGGTTGACAGATAAATCACCACCAAATGCCAGTAAACCGTCCGGCTCCGCCAGCGCATGGCTGGCTGGCGGAAAACGGAGGTTGTCTGCCTCTAACTCTGGCAGGTAAAGCGGCATAAATCAGGCTCAGGCTTTCTGGGCGTCGAGGTAACGCTCTGCATCCAAAGCTGCCATACAGCCTGTTCCTGCAGAGGTTATCGCCTGCCGGTAAATGTGATCACTGACATCGCCGGCGGCAAATACACCCGGAATACTGGTTTGGGTTGCATTACCATCAGTACCGCTTTGTACTTTCAGATAGCCGCCATTCATTTCAAGCTGACCGGCAAAAATATCAGTATTCGGTTTATGACCGATAGCAATAAATACACCCTGCAGTTCAAGTTGTTTTTCAGCTTCGCCTTTAGTTGAATTTAGTTTTACACCGGTAACTCCGCTGTCATCTCCCAGCACTTCTGCCAGTTCACGATGAGTATGCAGAATGATGTTGCCGCTTGCGACCTTGGCCATTAGCCGGTCAATCAGAATCTTTTCCGCTTTGAACGTATCGCGGCGATGTACCAGGTGAACTTCAGCTGCAATATTCGACAAATACAGTGCTTCTTCTACAGCCGTATTACCACCACCAACCACAGCGACTTTCTGATTACGATAGAAAAAGCCGTCACAGGTGGCACAGGCAGAAACACCACGCCCACTAAAATGCTGCTCAGAGGGTAATCCAAGGTATTTGGCTGATGCGCCGGTACAAATAATTAGCGCATCGCAAGTATAAACACCATTATCACCTGTCAGCGTGAAAGGGCGTTGTTTCAGATCGACAGTATGAATATGGTCAAAAATAATTTCAGTATTGAATGTTTCGGCATGCTCGCGCATCCGTTCCATCAGGGCGGGTCCGGTCAACCCGTGTGCATCACCCGGCCAGTTTTCTACTTCAGTGGTGGTTGTCAACTGACCACCTTGTTGCAAGCCGGTAATCAGTACCGGTTTAAGATTCGCACGGGCTGCATAAACTGCTGCAGTATAACCAGCCGGGCCTGAGCCAAGAATAAGCAGGCGGCTGTGTTTGGTATCAGACATCGAACTCTCCGAAAATCAGCTGAAAGAAGGAATTGTGTTGGTTATGGTGACGATTCTAAAACAATGCAATCCCCGGGAAAAGAATAACTGCAGATTTCCCCGAGTTGGACTGTAAAGCTTTCAGGGAGTCGGTGATCAAACTGTAATCATAAAAAATGATTAACATTTTTAGCTCTTGCTTTCACTTTGATT
>CAZXTH010000312.1:1717-4461 GCA_964643585.1 uncultured Pseudoalteromonadaceae bacterium | reverse complement strand
GGTGCTGATGGTGGTAGCGTTACTGCTTATTCATAATATTGATAAAACCCTTAATCATATCTGGCGAGTTACTAAACGACCGCGGCTTATTATCTCTTTTTCAATCTACTGGATGGTACTGACACTGGGGCCAGTGTTATTTGGCTCTTCGATTGTGATTAGTTCTTATCTGGTCTCATTAACCACTTTTGCTGATGATTATACTCCGGGCGTGTCTACGGTATTGCTGAGTATTACTCCTTCTCTAATGTCACTGATTGCATTCTGGATTCTGTATAACGTAGTACCAAATGTTAAGGTCAGGCTACTGGATGCATTCTGGGGAGCCTTACTGGCAACAGTATTGTTTGAGCTTTCAAAGCGGGGGTTCGCGCTGTATATCACCTATTTTCCGACCTATCAGACACTTTATGGTACGCTGGCGCTTGTTCCTATTTTGCTGCTGTGGATTTATTTATGCTGGGTCGTTGTATTACTGGGAGCGGAGCTAACTGCTTTTCTGCAAGAGCAGCGGCCTCAGCCTGTGCCTGAAGAGGACGGTACGGCATGAAAGCGTTGATTCAGCGTGTTTCTGAGGCTAGTGTCCGGGTTGACGGAAACGTTGTAGGGGATATTGGCAAAGGCTTACTGGTACTGCTGGGGGTTGAATCGCAGGATAATATGGCTAACCTGCAAAAGCTGGTACATAAGGTATGCCATTACCGGGTTTTTCCGGACGAGAATGGCAAAATGAACCTCAACATACAGCAGGCCGGTGGCAGTTTACTGGTGGTTTCACAGTTTACACTGGCTGCAGATACTGCTTCTGGTTTAAGACCCAGTTTTACTCCTGCTGCTTTACCTCCGCATGCGCTTGAGTTGTATCAGCAGTTTTGTACACAGTGCAGCAGCCTTGGTATTCGTGTTGCTACAGGCCAATTTGCTGCTGATATGAAGGTCAGTCTGATTAATGACGGGCCGGTAACTTTTTTACTGGAGAGCTGATTCAGATGAACAGAAGTACAGACCTGTGGCAAGTAAGAGCGCCTCAGACTGAAGCAGAGTGGCTGGCATATTATCAGCTGCGCTGGGAGATTCTGCGCCAGCCATGGGGAATGGCAAAAGGTAGTGAGCAGGACGAACTGGAACAACAATCTCAACATCTGTTAATGATTAATCAGCATGGGTTGATTGGTGCTGTTGGCAGAGTACATATGCTGGATAATACTACTGCGCAAATCCGTTACATGGCTGTTTCTGATTTATGCCAGGGACAGGGGCTCGGAGCTCAGATGGTAGCAGCGCTGGAGCAAGAAGCCGCCGCTTTGGGCTGTGATACCGTAGTATTGAATGCCAGAGAGTCTGCAACCGGGTTTTACCAGAAACAAGGATATCAGCAATACGATACCGCACCGGCTTTGCTGGGAATTGCTCATTACCGGATGCGTAAGCCGATCCGTTTGGCGGGTATGGCAGAAGACTATCAGAGCTGGGCCAGGCAATTAGTTGAAACCTGGCATAGCACCATTCCACTCAGTAAATTTATGCAACTGAATGTAGCCTCTTTTGATGGCCGCCAATTGTGTTGTCAGGCACCGATGGAACCGAACATTAACCTGCATCATACGATGTTTGCCGGTAGTATTTATACGCTTGCTACGCTGACAGGTTGGGGGTTGCAGTATTTGCAGTTGAAAGCCGCAGGGCTGAGCGGAAGTCAGGTATTGGCTGATGCAGAAATCCACTACCGGAAACCCGTCATATTGCAACCGCAAGGGCGTAGTTGCATCAGCCGGGTTGAAGGTGAGCTGGTGCCGTTGTTATCAGGTCGCAAAGCGATACAGCGGATAGAGGTCGATATTTTCAGTGGTGACGAACTGGCTGCTACCTTCAGCGGTCGTTATGTAGTATTACCTTCAGGAAAATAGATATGAAGGTGGTTATTGTTGGCTGTGGCTGGCTGGGTAAGCTGGTGGCTACAGAACTCTTTTCTCTCTCTGCTATGTCCGGGCAATCTATAACGATTTATGGTTCAGCCCGTAGTACTGAGCGATTGCTATTACTGCCAGAAACTATCAAGCCTCTAATGCTGGATTTAAGTGGTGATATAAAAATAAATGATAATCTGTTTTCTTTCTTTTCAAATGCTATCGTTATTGTCGCCATCCCACCAGGAAAAGCAGAGGGGAATAACTATCTGCAATCATTGTCTCGTTTGTCCGGATTAATGCAACAAACTGCTGGTGTGGGATGTATTCATTTCAGTTCAACCGGGGTTTATCAGGGACTGGAGGGCGATACTGATGAGACTGCATTGCCCGATCTTACTCAGGAACGGGTAAAGCTACTGGTTAGCGGAGAACAATTACTGCAACAAGTACCAGATTGTATTACGTTGCGGCTGGCTGGGCTGATGGGGCCTGGTCGTTATCCCGGCCGTTTTATCCAGGGTAAGGTTTTACCTGCACCGTATCAGCCGGTGAATATGATTCATGCTACGGATATCGGCCGTGCTGTGTGGCAGATACTACAACGCCCGTTTGCTGCCAACCTTTATAACTTGTGTTGCCCGCAATTGACAGAGCGGCAGGCATTTTATAACACCGCCTGTCGCCTTGCAGGATTACCAGCACCGGTTTTTGCTGATGATAATGTAGCTGGACGGCGGGTGATTGCCGCTAAATTCTGCTCTGATTATATTTTCAGCTACCGTTATCCTTCAGCGTCAGATGCACTATCGGATTGCTGATTTTATAATCAATACT
>CAZXTH010000312.1:0-1707 GCA_964643585.1 uncultured Pseudoalteromonadaceae bacterium | reverse complement strand
CACACTTATAACAACTTTATCAGCTGTTGATCAGGTAAAAAAAGCAGCCTCCGGCGATACTCAGCGCCTGTTCATACAGCGGCTTGAGGTAGTTATGAAGAATAAATGGCTGTTGATTTCCTCCATCAGTACCGCACTGGGTATTATTGCCGGTGCGGTATATCTGTTTTTTGCTGAACATTCATTGTTGCTCAGTAATGACAGCTGGGCGTTATCTGCGTTCTGGTCTGCTTTTGTGTTGTGGGTCTTTGTGTTGATGTTTATCGTCGCGCTGGTCTTCAATGTTCTGGCATTTCTGGAGCTGGATAAACAACATGGTTTGTTCCGGTTGACGCTGGTTTCCGGTGCTTCTTTACTATTGCCTGATAAGCAACAGCAATTTCTGCATGATGCCCGTACTTATGTGCAGCGGCAGGGCAGATTTACTGCGGATAAAACCGGTGATTATTTACGGTTGCAAGGAGTGCAGGAAAAACTGGTATACATAGAGCAGCAGGCCAGGCAGGTTGATATTTCATTGATCAGGGCGTTGTTCCAGCAAATGCTGGCGGCTGAACTGACAGCCGGTGTGGTGGTAAGTTATTGTGGATTCAGTAATCAGGCATGGATTTTTGCCCGTGAAGCGAATATTGAACTGATTGATGCAAAAGTTCTTAAAAAGCAACTTAAGCATGAGAAGTTACAGAATCTTGCTGCTGTTCATTAAGGTTTTTTTGTTTAATCATTAAAAATGATAGCATTCTGATTGGGCTGTTTATCTTTAAGAAAACATCAGCAAAGATAAACCGCCTTAGAACCTAATGCCGTTCACTTAAGCAGGAATCAGCTTACTTTAAGCTAACCGTTGGAGCCCTGGACGGGCGGAACCGAGCCCCCACGGAAGGGTTTACGGCGTGTTAGTGTAAGTAAGGTGATGGATGCATCACCTTAACTGATCGGCATTAGCCTTAGAACCTGTTTTTAACACAGCAGAGCAAAGTGCAGCAGATACGAGACAGGTTCTTAGAGCCTGAATGCTTTTGTTGCCTGCTGCAGCTGCTCTGCCAGTTCCGCAACATCATCACTATGCTGTAATGTACGCTGTGCTTTATCACTGCTATTACCTGCGCTGTTTATCATTTGCTGCATATTGTGTTCAATGGCCTGCCCCAGTGATTGCTGGGTAACTGTTGCTTCTGATACCTGTCTGCTGCTTTGTCTGGTGTCTGCTATAGCCTGGCTGATTTGCTGCAAGGCTTCACCAAGCTGATGCATACTGTTAACGCAGCTATCAGCATCTGTTTTTCCCTGTTGCACTGCATTAACTGCTTGCTGGCTTAGCTGCTGCAGTTTTGCTGTCAGGTTACGGATTTCATCTGTTGCCTGACGGGTTCTGCCTGCCAGTGTCCGTACTTCGTCGGCAACAACTGCAAACCCCCGGCCTTGCTCACCGGCACGTGCTGCTTCTATGGCGGCATTGAGGGCCAGTAAGTTTGTTTGTTCCGCAATGCCGGTAATGGTGCTGAGAATACCACTGATATTTCCGGCCTCATGCTGTACTTCGTCCATCAGGCTTGTGGTAGATGTGAGTCGCTGAGCCAGACCGGTAATTAATTGATCACTCTGCCCTGAGATATCTTCTATTTGTCCACTTTGCTGCATGGCATATTGCATAGCCTGTTCGGTATTACCGGCTTTTTCGGCAATATTGGCTGTGCTGTCTGCCAA
>CAZXTH010000311.1:0-4464 GCA_964643585.1 uncultured Pseudoalteromonadaceae bacterium | reverse complement strand
TTCATCTCGCACAAGTGCCCACACAGATAATTGATTGCTAATTGTTAAAGAGCGTCCTGAATCATCAGGGAGTCATCTGACTCTCACTTCCCGCAGCACCGCTGCCGTCCGTGTGGTGCGCATTATAGGGAGATTTAAACACAGCGCAAGCGCTATTTTACAAAAATATTCTGACTGCTCATTTTTTAAACCAACAGCTATAAAAGCGATCATTTATCCGCCAAAGCAAGAGGGTTCTGCTCTCATTCAGCTATTCCCCAATATAAGAGATAACCCTCCAGCACGTGTTGTACGGCTGGCTATAGCCTGTTGCAATACCGCCGGTTCACTGCAAACCAGGGTGAAGTACTCTGATGCACGGGTCACAGCAGTGTAAATCAGCTCCCTGTTCAGTAAACCACTATGTTGCTCTGGCAGTACCAATACCGTATGTCTGAATTCTGACCCCTGAGATTTATGTACCGTCATGGTATAAACAGTTTCAACAGCACTAAGGCGACTGGGTAAAATCCAGCGGATACGTTGTTCACCATCATTACTCAGAAATGCCACTCTTAATACCTGACGAATAGCCCCAGTATCCGTTAACTCTGGCCGTGCCAGGCAGATGCCGATATCACCATTCATCAGCCCTAGGTTATAGTCATTACGGGTAACCAGTACAGGCCGGCCGTTATACCAGTGATGCCGGTTATCAATCAGTTTTTCATTATGCAGTACTTTCTCTGCCAGCAGATTAAGCTGCTCTGTTCCCCAGGGCCCTTTCCGGGTTGCACATAACAGCTGAAAACCGGTGAATGTCTGCAGAATGTCGGCAGCCCATTGATCGGCATTTTCAGGTAATACGGTTGCGGCAGTTTTGGTCAGATAAGTACGAAAGCCACCATTCAACTTTCCGCCATCCAGTATCAGTTGCTGAAAAAGATGATCTGCTGGTGCAGAGGGAGTTAATAATTGCAGACGGGCAGCATTTTGTTGCCAAATCGCTGAAGGTAATACTCCTTGATTTACGGCTGCCGCCAGTAAACCGATACCTTCCCCGGCATTAAAGCGGTAACTATGCCGCAGCATAGTAATATGCTGATCCAGCAAATGGCCGTCAGTACTGATTAGTTCATCAGGTAATTGCTGCCGGCTGAATTGTTTAAGCCATGCAGCTGTTTGCGGCAGATACCGTCCTTCAGCCGCATACTGGCAAAGTTCTCCTAATATTGCCCCAGCCTCCACTGACGATAACTGGTCTTTATCCCCCAACAGAATCAGGCGGGCATCGTCCGGCAAGGCTTGTAGCATCTTCGCCATCATCTCCACATCAATCATGGAGGCTTCATCAATCACCAGGACATCAAGCGGAAGTTGCCGTTCTGCATTAAACGCATATTGACGGGAACCATCACGGGCTCCTAATAACCGGTGCAATGTAGTGACATCAGTAGGGATACCGCTGACAATCTGCTGCCAGTTGCTGATATTCAACTTTTGCAGGTTATTAAATGCTTTGCTGATACTTTCTTTCAGTCTGGCCGCAGCTTTACCGGTAGGAGCAGCCAGCCGGATCTGCAACAACGGCAGTTCGCTCCTGTGTTGCAATAATTGTAATAATGCCAGCAATTTTACTACTGTTGTGGTTTTACCGGTTCCCGGGCCACCGGTAATTACCGAAAATGCTCCCCGGCTAGCCAGTGCGCAGGCAATCTGTTGCCAGTCAGGAGCAGAAGCGATGCTTTGGGTTTCCGGGAAAAGTGCAGAGAGCAATTCTGGCAACATTTCAGGCTGCTCATTTGAAAAAGCGATTAAACGTCTGGAAACCGCTTTGCTTATCTGCTGTTCATACTGCCAGTAACGTCGTAAATACAGCCGGTTCCCTTGTAAAACCAATGGCGTCACACCTGCACCTGAGCCTATAGCTTCCGGATATTGCAATTCGGCCAACCAGCGGTTTACAGGAATCGTTGTTAAGGTTTCCAGCAACAACCGGGATGATTCATCATAGTATTCTCCCTGGAGTATTATTGCCGGTGTCGCGGCAAGCTGTTGTAAATCAAGGCAGATGTGGCCTCGTCCCAGCTGCAGGCTGGTTAATGCAGCGGCGCTCAGCACCAGATCAGGAACCGGGCTGCTACAGTTTACTTGCAGAAAATCGGCAAATGCCAAATCCAGCGGCCGTAACATAGGCTGTTGCTTTAACAGGGTAAAAAGGCTGGCTTGATTCATAGCTCACCTCCAGCCTGTTCTGTGATGTATTCTGTACTCCCGGTCCTGAATAACTGGTCTAGTTGTTCGATCAGCTCTTTTGGAGGCAACATATGTACCAGCCCCTGCGAAGGAGCCTGATAGCCGCGTATAAACCAGTGCACAGCGCCACCCAGATGTTGCTGATATGAATAACCGGGCAATCGTTGCTTCAGCAAACGATGCAATGCCAGACAGTAAAGCACCGCCTGCAGCTCATAACGTTTTTCCAGCATTAATTGCGACATAACTGGCTCAAGATAATCTGCAGCGGAAGAGCCAAGCAAATTGGATTTATAGTCACAAACATAAAAACGGCCCTGATATTCAAATACCAGATCAATAAACCCTTTTAGCATTCCGTTCAGCATACCAGCACCTAATAAAGGCCGCTGCTGCCCGGGCCAGATATATTGCTGCAGTAACAGATCAAGAGCCTGATGATTGACCTGATGACAGCTAAACCAGAACTCCATTTCTGCCTGATACTGTGTTAACTGCGCCAAACTAATAGCTGCTTGCCCTTCACTCAGCCGTAACGGCGTTCTCAGCAGTTGTTGCAGCCAGATACCAACGTCAGGATCGGCAGGCCAGTTGCGAAGCGTAAAACGCTGTTCCAGTTCAGATGATAATAATGCAGGCTCTGCTGCCAGCTTGCTGAATCCCTGCTCTGCTGCCCATTCCAGTATGCTGTGCAAGAATGTTCCGGCTTCAGGTCCTGCCATAAAACGGTACTGAACCGGCAACACGGCAGGCTGCTCAACTAGCGGCTCTTCATGCAGTAATTCAGCCAATTGATCATCTTTTGCCTGATCAGCCGCTCCCTCTTGCAGTGGCAGGTAATCAGCAGGTTGCTCATCCTGCCCTGCTGCTGCCATGGTTGCCTGCTGTGCCAGCGCACTGTAGCTGGCAATCCACCAGTGTTCCCGGAAATAGCGGGCAGGAGCCCTGGCCTGCCCTGTCTGCTCGGTTACAGAGGATACCAAAAACGCTTCACTCGTGATTTGCGGTGCAGGCAGCACCTTAACTACATCGGAGTTACCCCATGCAGCAATTAATTGTTCATTAAATCGTGCAGGCTCAGGCTGAATACCAAACAACAGTTGTGTTACTGCGCTCACACCTTCCAGCGGTGCCAGCCCCAGCCAGCAGGCGTATTTAGCACGGGTTACACCAACATAAAGCTTGCGAATATCCTCAGCCAGGCGCTCATGTTCAGCCTGTGCCAGTATCGCTTCGGTTGGTGTAAAACTATAACGGGCATTGCCCTGCGGGTCATGATAGGAAACCGGCAAGCGATCACCTTTTACCGGGCGGGCGCTGGCAATAAAGGGCATAAATATCAGTCCGTACTCAAGCCCTTTCGATTTATGGATTGTAATAACCTGTACCAGCTCAGCATCGCTCTCCAGCCGGACTTTTTGTTCATCGGCCGACAACACACCATCACCGGCAATATGTTCTGCCAGATAACGGATCAATGCCTGTTCACCATCAAGCTGACCGGATACCTGTTGCAGCAATTCTGCCAGATGCAGCAGATCCGTCAGAGCCCGTTCACCACCCGTTGCAGTATTCAACCGTGCCGGGACCTTAAAATCAAACAACAGGCTGCGCAACATCGGCAGCACACCATACTGCTGCCAGCGTTGTTGATACGTTTTAAACTGTTCGGAAACCTCTTCCCATTTCAGCTCATCCTGAGTCAGTTGGTCGAGCAATATAATATCCAGTTGTAAAGTGGCGCACCCCAGCGCGGCATGCACAGCACGCTCCTGTTGAGGTTCAGCACAGGCTTTGAGTATCAGCAGTAAATCCGGTGCCTGCGCCGAGCGAAACACCGATTCTTTATCTGACAGGTAAACACTGCGGATAGCCCGCTCTTGCAGCGCCTGGCGGATTGCTGCAGCTTCATCCCGGTTATTGACTAACACGGCAATGTCTGCGGGCTGCAATGATCTGGTCTGCTCTTTGCCAGCCAGTACAGCATTATTATGGCTACCTGATGACAGTAAGCGGCATATTTCACTGGCACAGCTCTGTGCAAAAAACTGCAAGTACTGTTGCCGCGATAACGGTTTGTCCTGTTGTTGCGGGCTTGCCGGTTGCGGAAAATGCCATAACGTCAAAGCAGGCTGAGGCTGCTGGTTAATCAGCAATTGTTCATTGCGGCCAGCAGCCTGAACCGGAAGAAACGGAATGGGATGGGAGTTGCCGCTACGGAACAGAAAC
>CAZXTH010000310.1:0-4485 GCA_964643585.1 uncultured Pseudoalteromonadaceae bacterium | reverse complement strand
CATTAATGCAGTTAATACAAAATCAAAGCCCAGAACAGCCAGTGAAGACGTTACAACAGTCTGAGTTGTTGCCCGGCTGATCCCTTCAGATGTCGGAACAGCATCAAACCCTTTATGCAGTGCAATCCAGATCACGATGAATGCAAATACCACGCTCTTAATCACACCATTCATAATATCCTGGTAAAGATCAACGTTTGCCTGCATCGCAGACCAGTATCCACCACCATCTACGCCCAGCCAGTCCACACCTACCAGATGTCCACCAAGAATACCTGTTGCAGTAAAAATACAGGCCAGCAATGGCATACTGATCACCCCCGCCCAGAACCTTGGTGCAATCACCCGCCGTAAGGGATCAACAGCCATCATTTCCATACTCGATAACTGTTCTGTTGCTTTCATCAGGCCTATTTCAGCCGTGAGTGCACTTCCTGCCCTACCGGCAAATAGTAATGCAGTGACAACCGGCCCCAACTCTCGGAGTAAGCTCAAGGCAACAAGAGGGCCCAGCATTTGTTCAGCACCGAACTTAACCAGCACCGTATACCCCTGTAACGCCAGTACCATGCCGATAAACAACCCGGATACCAGAATAATCAACAGGGATAGGACGCCTATGACATATAACTGCCTGATCAGCAAAGGGAAGCCTTTACGAAAATCCGGCTTACCAATCACTGCCCCCAACAACATAAGGCCGGCTTTACCAAACCCCTGGATTGTCTGAACAGCACCAGCTCCAATTTGCTGTAATTTATTTGCAATCACTTCGCCAGCTCCATTAATTCATGCTCATACGAAGCAGCTTTATAATGAAATGGTACTGCGCCATCAGCTTCACCATTAAGAAATTGTTGCACCAGTGGTGAAGGATCATTTCTTAGTTGCTCAGGCGTTCCCTGTCCGATGACTCGCTGTTCCGCCACTACATAAACATAGTCAGCAATGCTCATAACTTCCGCTACATCGTGTGATACCACAACAGATGTCAGGCCAAGCGCATTATTAAGTGAACGGATAAGGCGGACAATGACTCCCATTGAAATCGGATCCTGACCAGCAAAAGGCTCATCATACATAATCAATTCAGGGTCCAGCGCTATTGCTCTGGCCAGAGCGGCGCGGCGGGCCATCCCCCCTGATAACTCAGCTGGCATCAGATCACGGGCTCCCCGTAAGCCAACAGCTTCAAGTTTCATCAGTACCATCAACCGGATAACAGATTCAGGCAAACGCGTATGCTCACGGATCGGAAATGCAACATTATCGAAAACCGACATTTCAGTGAACAATGCACCACTCTGAAACAACATGCTCATTTTTTTACGCATCTGATAAAGCTCTGACCGGGAAAGCTGTGGAATATTCTGTCCTTCAAACAGTATTTTCCCTTGGTCCGGTTTCAGTTGCCCACCAATAAGCCGTAACAGCGTTGTTTTACCAATACCGCTGGGCCCCATAATGGCAGTAACCTTTCCCCGGGCGAATTGCATGTTCATATCCTGATAGATAACACGCTCACCACGCTTAAAGGTTAAGTTCTGAATATCAATTAAAATATCAGACAAAGCATCTCCCATCGCTTTTCATCCTGGTAACCTGAGTCACCTTCAAATCTGAAATACCTTCAAATAGAATATCGCAAATATACATACAATCATGTATGTTTGCAATTTCGACCACCTAATGTTATCAAGCCGTGGCTGAATCATTGCTGATTAACATTAGTGGCAACAGATTCTAATATTGTAACCGCCTTTAGCTGTTAAGTCGTTAGCAAAAAAACGTAACAAACTGTTCGAATATTTCAGTTGTTTGCCGTAAGGCGCTTTAGTTTTTGCAATTAATACCAATAAACAGGAAAATAACTTGCAGAACACTTACCGAATAAGTATTTAAGCCACTTTACGGCGCAATGTGAGATTTTTATGAAGCATAATTTCCGGAGCCAGGCACAGGAAGTGCTGCGAATCGAAGCTAATGCGGTAAGCCAGCTAGAACAGTACCTGAACGACGATTTCGATGCAGCATGTCAGCATATTTTTGACAGTAAAGGCAAAGTAATTGTCTCTGGTATGGGTAAATCCGGTCATATCGCAAATAAAATAGCAGCCACCCTGGCATCTACCGGCACTCCGGCTTTTTTTGTTCACCCAGGTGAAGCAAGCCATGGTGATCTGGGTATGCTGGCAGCAGAAGATATTGTTATTGCACTTTCTAATTCTGGCGAAACCGCCGAGATTCTAACCATTATTCCGGTCATTAAACGCAAAGGTATCCTGCTGATTGCTATGACAGGCAATCCTGACTCAACACTGGCACGGCTGTCAGATATTCACCTGTGTGTAAAAGTGCCTCAGGAGGCCTGCCCTCTAGGGCTTGCTCCAACCGCCAGTACTACCGCTACTTTGGCAATGGGTGATGCACTGGCTGTTGCGCTGCTAGATGCCAGAGGATTTTCTGCCGATGATTTTGCACTGTCACATCCGGGTGGCAGCCTTGGCCGGAAACTGCTACTGCGGCTTGATGATATTATGCATAAAGATGACAAGGTTCCAATTGTCAGCCACAATGCCAGTATTAAAGATGCTCTGCTGGAAATTTCCAGAAAAGGACTGGGAATGACTGCAGTTACAACTGAAGATGGTAAACTGGCCGGAATCTTCACTGATGGAGATCTGCGGCGAATTCTGGATTTACAGAGAGATATTCACAGTGGGCCTATTTCTGATGTTATGACCAGAAAGTGCACTACGGCTCATCCCCAAATGCTGGCAGCAGAAGCACTGAAGATTATGGAACAGAAAAGAATTAATGGCCTGATTATTGTGGATGAGCATTTCAGACCGGTTGGCGCAATGAATATGCACGACTTACTACGGGCAGGGGTTCTCTGAGTGTTATTTAACGAGCTTTATCAGGATATTTCTACAGACGTATCTCTGCGCAGTAAAGCCATAAAATTGCTCATCTGCGATGTTGATGGTGTGTTCTCTGATGGCAGGATATACCTAGGTAACAATGGTGAAGAGCTCAAAGCCTTTCATACCCGCGATGGTTACGGCATTAAAGCACTACGCCATGCAGGCATTGAGGTAGCCGTAATCACCGGCAGGCGTTCAGCCATTGTGGAACAACGCATGGCGTCCCTGACAGTAAAATATGTTTATCAGGGGCAGGAAAACAAAATGTCTGCTTTCCATGAGTTATTACAGTTACTGCAACTTAGTGCTGACGAAGTTGCCTATATAGGTGATGATCTGGCTGACTGGCAAGTGATGCAACATTGCGGCCTTGCTGTTGCAGTAAAAGATGCCCATCCGTACCTTGGTAAACATGCCCATTACATTACGCAGTTACCAGGCGGATTTGGAGCTGTACGGGAACTGTGTGATTTGCTGTTAATCAGTCAGAAAAAGTTTAATTTATTCGATGGCAGCAGCTCATGAGAAAACTTCTGTTCGCAACCGTACTGATTCTGGTTATTGTAGCCAGCTATCTCTGGTTTGCGCCAGGTGAAGAAGATTACAACCTTCATACTGACCAAGAGTTAACACCTGATTATATTGCCGATCAGATAACCAGAACACTGTTTGATGAAGATGGCAATATTGCAGAGAAGGTTCAGGCTGAACACCTTGAGCATTTTGATACACTGGGTTTTACCCAGTTTGAACGACCTGTTTATACGTTGTTCGGTGATAACAACAAACCCGCATGGCAGGCAAGCAGCTATAACGCTGTCTGGTTTCCGGAAGACAGAATTATTCTTGATCAGCAGGTAATTATTGTTAACCTGCTGCAAGACGAACTGATAGAACGTATTGAAACCTCATCGTTAGAAATGTTGTTTCCGGATAACCGGCTACAAACTGATCAGGCAGTACGTTTACAGGGTAAAGGATTTTATATTAACGGTATCGGCATGCGGGCAGACCTTAGCGAGAAAAAGCTGGAACTGCTACAGCATCAGGAAACGGTATATCTGAATGAAAACTAAAGTTTTATTGTTCACATTAAGTTGTATGTTCTGTGCTGCGCAGGCGGCTGAAGATGATTTTATGCAGCAAATTCAGATTCAGGCAGACAATAATGTGACCTCAATCAAAGATAATATTTCCACTTATCTGAATAATGTTGAAATACGCCAGGGCAGCCTGCTGATTAAAGCAGATAAACTCGAAGCCAACGCCAGCGCAGGTAAAGGCAGTGAGGTATTTATTGCATCGGGCAACCCTGCCAGTTATTCGCAGATACTGAAAGAAGGTGATAACCCGGTAACAGCAAGTGCTACAGAAATCCGCAACGATCTGGCAAGCCGCACCCTGACCTTAAGCGGTAATGCCAAGCTGGTGCAAAGTGGCAGTATGGTGCAAGGAGCGGTCATTCGCTATAACCTTGAAAAACAAGAACTCAGTGCTGAAAGTGGCGATGAAAACAGTCGGGTAACCACCATTTTCACCCCTGAAGGAAAAGAAAACC
>CAZXTH010000309.1:0-4522 GCA_964643585.1 uncultured Pseudoalteromonadaceae bacterium | reverse complement strand
GGCCGCAACCGCCAGGATCATGCAGTAGTAGCTGTAAGTTACCGCTTGCCACGGTGAAATACCAAAGCTTGCAGCCAGTAATAACGCTTGCGCACCGTAAGGTATTAACCCCTGGCTGACACAGGCAAATATATCCAGCACACTGGCACTGCGTTTCGGGCTGATATTATGTTCCTGCGCCAGTGCCTTACAGACATCGCCTGTCAAAACGATAGATACAGTGTTGTTGGCAATACAGCCATTACTGATAAACACCAGAATACCAATTGCCAGCTGCTGGGCTTTGTTACCGGCCAGTTTGAGGCTTTCAGCAATACTGGCAATTTTACCGGCAATCCATTGTAATCCACCCTGCTGCTTCACAAACTCGCTCAATCCGCCAACAAACATCGATAACAGAAAGATTTCCTGCATTGATGCAAAACCGGTAGCAACATCTTTACCAATATTCTGAATGGCATAGTCACCGAATAATGCTCCCTGAGCTGCGGCTAGTACCACGCCCAGTAACAATACTGCGAAGACATTGAAACCAATTAATGCCAGTACCAGAATTGCTGCGTAAGGTACGACACCGGTCCAGTTAACTTCTTGTACGGATACCGGTGCACCTTCAGTTGCTATCGCAATATAAGCCAGTAATGTCAGTAAGGCTGCGGGGACTGCAATTTTCACGTTCTCCCGGAATTTGTCTTTCATTGCTGCCCCCTGAGTACGGGTTGAAGCAATAGTGGTATCCGAAATCATTGACAGGTTATCGCCAAACATCGCTCCGCTAAGTAAGGCACCCGCAACAGCTGGCAGTGACATACCTGTTTCATTGGCCAGACCCAGAGCAATTGGGGCAAGTGCGCCAATGGTACCCATTGAGGTGCCCATTGCGGTTGATACCAGCATGGCAATAACGAATAAACCAGGTAGCAGCCATTGTGGCGGAATTAAACTAAGCCCGGCATTGACCGCTGCATCCACACCACCGGTGGCGGTAGCAACGCTGGCAAAGGCGCCGGCCAGCAAATAGATCAGACACATAGTAATGATATTGTAATTGCCTGCGCCTTTGATCATTAAGTCAATTGATTCACTTAGTGGGGCACGATATAACCAGATAGCCAGCACCAGCGCCGGGATTATCGCAACGTGACCTGGCAACTGATAAAAAGCATAGTCAACGCCCTGTGTCTGCCAGTAAACGCCACTGCCCAGAAAGAGACTGATAAATAGAAGCAGTGGCAGCAGCGATAGCTTGGCAGTTAAAGAAGAATTTGAGTGTGTCATTAAACGGGTACCTCTCAGTAATGCGCGCAATATATAGACGGCCAGATGGCTTGTCAACGAATGAAATGGAATATCAGCAGGCAGAAGGTTATAAACATAATCATGGTTCATTAGCGCTTTTTGCATTGAATATCCGTGATTATGGCCACATAAACGCGGAAAGCGGTTAACGCAACACTGGTAAACAGAGGCTATAATGTTAAATTTTTCCTATCAGAACCCAACCCGCATCATTTTTGGTAAAGGCCAAATCAGTAAACTGGCAGGGGTAATTCCTGCCGGGAGCAAAGTGTTGCTGCTGTATGGTGGCGGTTCGATTAAACGCAATGGTGTTTATCAGCAGGTAACCGATGCGCTGAAAGATCATCAGTGGCTGGAGTTTTCTGGTATTGAAGCCAATCCGTCTTATGAAACATTAATGAAAGCCGTTGCTCTGGTTAAGCAGGAAAACATCACTTTTCTGCTGCCAGTGGGTGGCGGCAGTGTTATTGACGGTGCCAAGTTTATTGCCGCAGCGGCATTATTTGAGGGTGAACCGTGGGATATTCTGGAGAAAAAAGCCCGCTTTAAAACCGCTTTACCGCTGGGCTGTGTACTGACATTACCGGCAACAGGCAGTGAAAGTAATGGTAACTCTGTGGTCACTCGTTATGAAACACAGGCCAAGCTATCTTTTGCCAGCCCACTGGTGTATCCGCAATTTGCCATTCTGGATCCGGTAACTACTTTTAGCCTGCCTGCCCGGCAAATTGCCAACGGGGTAGTGGATGCTTTTGTGCATACTATCGAGCAGTATCTGACTTATCCGGTTAATGCTCCGGTACAG
Source organism: uncultured Pseudoalteromonadaceae bacterium (assembly GCA_964643585.1). GTDB lineage: Bacteria > Pseudomonadota > Gammaproteobacteria > Enterobacterales > Alteromonadaceae > Alishewanella. The sequence continues at coordinate 2,418 of CAZXTH010000309.1, read as the reverse complement.
GATCGTTTTGCCGAAGGTTTATTGCTTACCTTAATTGAAGAAGGCCCCAAAGCATTGGCCGAGCCGGAAAATTATGATGTGCGTGCCAATATTATGTGGACTGCAACACTGGCACTGAATGGCCTGATTGGTCAGGGCGTACCACAAGATTGGGCAACGCATGCTATCGGCCATGAAATTACGGCCGTTTACGGGTTGGACCATGCCCAGACGCTGGCCATTGTATTACCGGCACTGATGCAGCAACAACGCAGCCAAAAGCGCGAAAAACTGCTGCAATATGGCAGAAGAGTTTGGCAACTAAGCCATCAGGACGAAGAGCGCCTGATTGATGAAGCGATCAGCCATACCCGGCAGTTTTTCGAGCAGATGGGCGTACCGACCAGACTGGCTGATTACGGCATTGCTGCCGATGCAGTTGATAAACTGACTGCAAAGCTGGAACAGCACCAGATGCTGAAACTGGGCGAGCATGGTGATATTACGCCGGATGTGTCGCGGCAAATCCTGCAACGGGCGGTTTAGTTTTCCTTTCCTGTCATGGCGGCTTTTGTTTTAATAGCCGCCATTACTTTTTTAGCAGAGTCAGCTTATGTCAACAATCGGGATTTTCGGGGCCAATGGCCGGATGGGTAAAGCGCTGATTGCGGCTGCTTATGAACAAAAATTGTCATTAGCTGCGGCAACGGTGCGAAGTGGTTCAGCTTTTGCCGGGTTGGATGCGACTGAGCTGGCTGGGTGCGGAAAATCTGGTTTGCTGCTGACTGAAACTTCTGCTGACAGTATTACCGCTGCTGATATCTGGGTTGATTTTACGATGCCAGAAGCCATGTTGCAGCATCTGGAACTGGCTGTGGCGGCTAACAAAGCACTGGTGATTGGTGTCACGGGCTTAACGGATCAGCAATATCGGCTTATCCAAAAAGCGGCTGAACAGATACCCGTGGTATGGGCGCCGAATATGAGTGTTGGGGTAAACCTGTTACTGCATCTGGTGCAAACGGCTGCCAAAGTAATGGGTAATACCGCAGATATTGAAATTATAGAAGCCCACCATCGTTATAAAAAAGATGCTCCTTCTGGTACGGCGCTGGCGATAGGTAACAGCATTGCCAAAGCGCTGGATCGTAATTTACAGGATGTAGCGGTCTATGGCCGGGAAGGAATGACGGGTGAGCGGCAACAGCAAACCATTGGTTTTGCAACAGTACGTGGTGGAGACATTATTGGCGATCACACCGCATTATTTGCCGATTTAGGTGAACGACTGGAAATTACTCATAAAGCGTCCAGCCGTGCCACCTTTGCGCAAGGTGCTCTGCGTGCTGCTCTGTGGTTGCAAAATAAACAACCAGGACTTTATTCTATGCAACAAGTGCTGGGTTTGGCTGATTTAACCTAGTTTTTTGTGTGTTTGACGCTAAAAATAGGCTTAACATAGTATTTTTATACAAGTTCAAAAAAGTCATAGATAATTCCAGCCTGATGCTTTAAAATAAGCAGGTTTGGCCGGGTTCTGGCATGGCGATGGAACCCGGTTAACGCTGGCATCAGAATTTGGGTCAAAACGGGTCGCAAAACAATTTTGGTTTTCGCCCGTTTTTTGCTGTTTGGAGGTTATTTTGACTAAGTCCGCCCTGCTAGTACTGGAAGACGGCACCGTATTTCGCGGTACAGCCATTGGCGCAGAAGGTGTTTCTGTTGGGGAGGTGGTGTTTAATACCTCAATGACCGGGTATCAGGAAATATTAACTGATCCCTCGTATGCAGAACAGATTGTAACGCTTACTTATCCACATATTGGGAATACCGGTACCAATAGTGAAGATGAAGAATCCGGAAAAATATGGGCCAGGGGCCTGATAATTCGTGACCTTCCTCTTCTAGCCAGTAATTTCCGTAACCAACTCTCTCTTAGTCAATATCTTCAGAACAATAATATTCTCGGCATCGCCGATATCGATACCCGTAAACTTACCCGAATCCTGCGTGAAAAAGGTGCCCAGAATGGCTGTCTGATGGCAGGCGATAATCTGGACGAAGCCAAAGCTCTGCAACTGGCAAAAGGTTTTCCGGGCTTGTCAGGTATGGACCTGGCAAAAGAAGTTACTGTAAAAGCGCCTTATCAGTGGACAGAAGGCAGCTGGCAGTTAGGCGAAGGCCACCAGCAGCCACAAAACACTGCGTTTCATGTTGTGGCTTATGACTTTGGCGTTAAACGTAATATTCTGCGCATGCTGGCAGACAGAGGTTGCAAGCTGACGGTTGTGCCTGCTCAAACACCTGCTAAAGATGTGCTGGCGCTGAATCCGGATGGTATTTTCCTGTCAAATGGCCCTGGTGACCCGGCCCCTTGTGATTACGCAATTACTGCGATCAAAGAGTTTCTGACCACCGATATTCCGGTATTTGGTATCT
>CAZXTH010000308.1:0-4524 GCA_964643585.1 uncultured Pseudoalteromonadaceae bacterium | reverse complement strand
CGGCAGAAATAGTGCCGGCAGCTGTTCCCTGCTCAGCCTTTTCTACGGCATTTGCGGTTATGGTCTGAATAGACGGAAATACCATACCTAACCCGGCAGCCATAATACTGTACGATAACACCAGTCCGCCCTGGCTGTTAATCAGTGTCGCCAGCACAAAACCACATACCGCAATAAGCGCTCCTGCCATCAGACACAGTCCGCTATTAATACGCCTAATTCTGGACAAACTCCCCTGCACCACAATTAATGTGACTCCAACAGCCGCCATGGCCATACCGGCAGCTTTAGCCGCATCATTATGATCCAGCATCAGCCGGTCAATAGCATAAAACCCTACCGTCATCTGGGCGGTTATCACACTGCTGGTTGCCAGTAACATTGCAATCGCCGGAATACTGAGTCTTTTGTCCCATATTGCGCTATGTCCAGGAGCTGCGGGGTTAACTGCAGCAGAAGGTAAACGCGTCACCAGCCATATCAGCCCGGCTAAAGGCAAAATGGCAGCTATATATAACGGTAGAATCAGGTAATCTTTGGCCAGCAGTCCACCTAATAATGGGCCGACTACCATACCAACCGCGCTGGCAGCACCAAGTCTGGCCATATAAGAACCACGCTGTTCCGGCGGAATCGCATCAGCAATCAATGCGGCACTGACAGGAGGTACCGCAGCATAAAATACCCCAACCAGACCACGCAGAATAATCAGTATCAGCAGGATAGCGAATGCCCCCAGTGAATACTTCAGAGCAATATCCAGAAAAACAGCCATGCACAAATACGTAATAACATAACCCGCCGAAGCAATAACCAATATTGGCTTACGTCCTCTACGGTCACTGAGCTTTCCCCACACCCTGCTCATCAGCATCCAGCATATTCCGGCAACGGTTACCACTAATCCGGCATGCCATTCAGCTAACCCTAACTGTCGAATAATAGGGCCAATAACCGGAATAAATGCCATCATGGCTGTCATACTAAGGGCATTAAAAACAAATAATGAGTGAATTGGCTGCATATGAGGGCCTTAGGGCACGTTCCTATAACAGAGAACCATGCTCATCACCCTACCATAAATAATATTAGTTCTCATTATCAACTATGTATCAGATTAAGAATCAGATGTCCGGCGAGCAGCAACAGTAAAACCCCCATTGCTTTATCAAACAGATACCCTTTCAGCAGCAAAAAACCTCTGATCCTGGTGTGCGTTAATAACAACGATAATGCACAAAACCACAATGCAGTCGCTAATGCCATGTATAGCCCGTAAATCAGTTTGTAAGATTGTGGTGTCTGGGGGGAAATAATCACAGCAAACAATGATAAAAAGAACAGTGTTGCTTTCGGATTTAAACCATTAGTGACAAAGCCGGCAATAAAGGCTTTTGATGCCGAAGGTGTATGGCTTTCGGTTACTACTGTATGTTCAGCCTGCGTCGGTTTTGCCGGGGCAGAACTGCGTAATGCCTGCAGACCGATATATAACAAATAGGCTGCCGCAGCCACAGTCAGCGCAGTAAATAACCAAGGCGTTGTTTTAATGATTACCGCTATGCCAACCAACGAATACGTTACATGCAGTAAAATAGCGCACCCAATACCAAGACTGGCTGCCAGCGCGGCCTGTTTACCATAGCGGACTGCATAACGCAGTACGATAGCAAAATCGGGGCCGGGGCTGGCGACAGCAACCAAATGTACCGAAGCGATCAGTAAAAACTCAGACCAGAAAGACATTCCGACTCCGTTATGGCATCAACTGCAACAGCTTTTGTAACGGATGCAAAGGTTTCTCTCCGGTAAAGCGCTTCACCTGGCAACGGCATGAAAACCCGGTAACCAACGTTTGTTCTGTGCCGTGTTGCTGCAAGGGTTGTTGCCAGCTCATGTCAAACAGGGCTTTACTGTTTTGCTGATTCTGTAATTCATGTCCATAAGTTCCCGCCATACCACAGCAACCGGTACTAACGGCCTTCAGGCTGACACCAGCCTGGTTGAATATCTGCTGCCAGGTTTTTTCCGTTGCAGGCAATGCTGTCTTTTCTGTGCAGTGAGCCAACAGCACAAACTGCTGCCCGCTATCCAACGCAGGAACCTGCTGATGTTGCAACCATTCATGGAACAGCCGGACAGTAAACTCTCCTCGTTTGCTTCCCAGAATTTTGTTGTATTCATCACGGTAAACCAGTACCAGAGAGGCATCAAGCCCAACCATTGGCATATCAAGCACTTCCAGCTGATTCAGAAAGTCTGCAGCATGGCGGGCAGTCCGGGCAAATTCACGCAGAAAGCCTTTCACATGCTGTGGTTTACCATTTGGCATAAACGGCAGCAGTACTGGCTTAAAGCCAAGTTTTTCAATTAGCTGCAAAGCATCTGCAACCAACTCCGCTTCATAGAAACTGGTAAACGGATCCTGTACCAGCAGCACATAACGACTGCGCTGCTCTACAGATAATTGCTGCAACTCAGCCAGATTAAAGCGATATTTGTTTTCTACCCGTTGAGGCAATGTCGGTTCAGATAACAGCGGTGTATCTACATACCCCACGGTTGTTGCCAACAGTTTATTCATCCAGCGGCGACGCAGAAAAAAGTTAACGAGCCCTGGAGCTTTTGCCAGTAACGGAGCAGTCCGTTCAATGTTGGCGACAATATAGTCTTTTGCCGGGCGCAAATAACGACTGTGATACAACTGCAGAAAACGGGCACGAAAAGACGGCACATCAACCTTGATCGGGCACTGTCCGGCACAGGCTTTACACGCCAGACAACCTTCCATTGCATCCATAACCTCATGAGAGAAATCTTCCTCTCCCTGCTTTTTCGCCCAACTGTTTTTCACTTTTTGCCAGAACTGGCCAAGGCTCTGCCGGCGGCTTTGCAGTTGCTTTTCCTGCGCAAGTACATCGGTTCCCTGCTGCTGCATCAACCGCAGCCATTCCCGCATCAAACCCGCACGACCTTTCGGGCTGTGACGCCGGTCTTTGGTAACTTTACTGGACGGGCACATAGGAGACTGTTCTTCATAGTTAAAGCACAGTCCGTTACCGTTACAGTTGAGACTACTACTGAAACTCTCTTTTACCTGTAACGGAATTTGCCGGTCAAAATAAGCCCGTTTAACACCATCAACACTGACTAATTGATCCGCACTGTTTAGCGGTGTACAAATTTTACCGGGGTTGACCCGGTTTTCAGGATCAAAAGCCGCTTTAATCTTACGCAGCTCTGTAAACAGCTCGTCACCGAAAAATGCCGGGCCGTATTCACTGCGATAACCTTTGCCATGCTCTCCCCACATCAACCCGCCGTATTTAGCTGTAAGCGCAACAACCTGGTCAGAGATAACCCGAAGTAACTTTTCCTGTTCCGGATCGCAGAGGTCCAGCGCTGGCCGCACGTGCAATACACCCGCATCAACATGCCCGAACATACCATATTGCAACCCGTGTGAGTCCAGTAATGCCCTGAACTCCATAATAAAATCTGCCAGATTCTCAGGAGGAACCGCCGTATCTTCAGTAAAAGGCAATGGTTTTTGAGTGCTTTGTGCGTTACCCAGCAGACCAACTGCTTTTTTGCGCATAGTATAAATATGGCCGATAGCTGCATTATCATAAGTCAGCTGATAACCAATAATGCCACTCTGATGGCTGGTTATAGCAGCATCAAGTAATGCTGTCAGTTTTTCAACTTTGTGCTCAATGCTGGTTTTATCATCGCTGTTGTACTCAACGATGTTGAGGCCTTGCATATCCTGCCCAGGTACATCAGCAATATAGTCTTTAACCTGATGCCAGATAATGTCATTTCTGGCAAGGTTCAGGACTTTGCTGTCCACTGTTTCTACAGAGGTTGCCTCAGCCTTAATCATCAGAGGAGCATTGCGCAATGCACTCTCAAAACTATCGTACTTGATGTTGATCAGACATTTGTATTTAGCAACTGGCGTAATATTCAGTTTGGCTTCGGTCACAAAACCCAGCGATCCTTCAGAGCCGGTTATAATGCGTGATAAATCAAACTCTGCCAGTTCATCATCAAAAACATGTTCTAAATCGTAGCCAGTCAGAAAACGGTTCAGCCGCGGAAATTTCTCCAGAATCTGCGCCCGGAAATCACGGCAGGTATTCAGCACCTGGCGGTAAACCCGGCCTGTACTGTCTTGTTGCTCAGCCAGTTTTTCGGCCTGATGTACAGGTATTTTCCGGGTTTTAAGGACTGTGCCATCAATCAGCACCGTTTGCAGTGACAAAACATGATCGCTGGTTTTTCCATACACCAGCGAGCCCTGACCAGAAGCATCAGTATTTACCATGCCACCAATAGTGGCACGGTTTGATGTCGACAGATCAGGAGCAAAGAAAAAGCCATACGGCTTCAGAAAGGCATTAAGCTGGTCTTTAATCACTCCGGCTTGTACCCGGACCCAACGCTCTTCAACATTGATTTCGAGAATCTGCCGCATATGGCGCGATAAATCTACAACAACATGCTCAGTCAGTGCCTGCC
>CAZXTH010000307.1:0-4545 GCA_964643585.1 uncultured Pseudoalteromonadaceae bacterium | reverse complement strand
ATGGTGGTGTCAGCGGGTTTACGGTGTTTAACAACCAGTTGATTGTGATTGGTTCCTTTACGGAGGCAGGCAGTGTTGCTGCCACTTACATTGCAGCCTGGGATGGCAGTGCCTGGTCAGCGCTGGGTGAGGGACTGAATCATCAGGTTGGAGACATAACGGTATTTGACAACCAATTGATTGTTTCAGGCAATTTTACGCAAGCGGGTAATATTCCTGCCAGTCGTATTGCCGCTTGGAATGGTACGGATTGGTATGGCTTGGGCGACGGGCTGAATGGATTTGGCAGGGCTCTGACGGTATTTAACAATCAGTTGATTGTGGGTGGTTCATTTACTAAGGCTGGCGGTAAAGTGGCGACGCGTCTGGCGGCCTTAAATTCTGCCTATGCCACAGCGGTATTTAACAGCCAAGGCGGCTCTGCAGTGGCGAATATTATCGTTGAAATTGGCGACTGGGTTACTTTGCCAACCGTACCAACCCGCAGCGGTTACACCTTTAAAGAATGGGATACCGAACCGGACGGTAGCGGCGATCCTTATAATAGTGATTTCCAGATGCCTGCAACAGGCATCACCTTATATGCTCAATGGACGGTGCCGCAATACACTATCACCTTTGACAGTAATGGCGGCACGGCAATCGCACCGCTCAGCCTGACAGCCGGTGCGGCAATCATTGCCCCGGCCGATCCGGTACAAACCGGTTATACCTTTACCGGCTGGAATCCGGCGTTACCAGCGACCATGCCTGCGAACAATCTGACGGTAACTGCCCAGTGGACGGCTAACCCTTACAGCATTACCTTTGACAGCAATGGTGGTAGTGCGGTTGCGCCTGCCAGTCTGGCTTTTGGCAGCCCGATTGCAGCACCTACTGACCCTGAACGCGAAGGTTACACCTTTGCTGGCTGGAACCCGGCATTACCGGCAACCATGCCAGCCGAAAATCTGACGGTAACTGCCCAGTGGACGGCTAACCCTTACAGCATTACCTTTGACAGTAATGGCGGCAGTGCCATTGCGCCGGTCAGCCTGGTTTTTGGTAGCCCGATTGCAGCACCCACCACTCCGGTACGAACCGGTTATACCTTTACTGGCTGGAGTCCGGCGTTACCGGCGACCATGCCAGCCGAAAATCTTACGGTAACAGCCCAATGGGTTGCCGTTTCTGGTGGTGGTGAGGGTAATACTGAAAGACGCCGCGGAGGCAGTAGCGGAAGTGTCTTACTGAGTTTGCTGGCTATGCTGGTGCTGTGGCGCAGAGCAGGCAGAACAAACTAAATACATTACTGTAATAACAAAAGCCGGGGAATCCCGGCTTTTTGTTTTGTAGCTATACATGTAGTGTAAGGCAGAACGCCCGCTTATGATGCCAGAAATTCGGTAATTTCTTGCAGTATTCCGGCACTATCCAGCCCCAGCTCGTTGTAAATTTCCTGCTGGGTGCCGTGTTTGATAAAGTGATCCGGTAGCCCCAGGTTAAGCACTTTTACTGCCAGTTGTTGCTGCATAACGAATTCATTTACCGCAGAACCTGCTCCCCCGGCAATCGCATTATCTTCCACTGTTACAAAATGGCTGTGAGTTGTGGCTAGCTCTTTCAGTAAAGTGTCGTCCAGCGGTTTAACAAAACGCATATCTACCAGTGTGGCATTGAGTTTTTCTGCTGCGGTTTTACAGCTTTCAAGCAGTGGGCCGAAAGCCAGAATCGCTGTTTGCTGTCCGTGGGAAATAACTCTGGCCTTACCAATGGGTAATAAACCCATTTGCTGGTCTGGCTCAATACCGTTACCGGCTCCGCGTGGGTAGCGTACTGCTGCTGGCCCCTGATACTGATAGCCGGTATAAAGCATCTGACGACATTCATTTTCGTCTGATGGTGTCATAATTACCATATTAGGAATGCAGCGCAGGAAACTGGTATCAAAGGCTCCCTGGTGAGTCGGGCCGTCAGCACCAACAACACCGGCCCGGTCAATGGCAAACAAGACATCCAGGTTCTGCAGGGCCACATCATGGATAACCTGATCATAAGCGCGTTGCAGGAAACTGGAATAAATGGCCACTACCGGCTTCAGGCCTTCAATAGCCATACCGGCAGCCAGCGTAACGGCATGTTGCTCAGCAATGGCAACATCGAAATAACGTTTAGGGTAAGTTTTGGAAAAACGCACCAGGTCCGAACCTTCACGCATGGCTGGGGTTATGGCTTGCAAACGTTCGTCCTGAGCGGCCATATCGCAGATCCAGCTACCGAAAATATTTGAAAAATTCGGAGCTGAAGCTTTCTTCTGTGGTTGTTTAGTCGCGGAAGGATCAAATTTAGAAACCGCATGATAACCGATAGGATCGGCCTCAGCCGGAGCGTAACCTTTGCCTTTCTTTGTAACAATATGCAGTAATTGCGGGCCTTTCATGTTGCGCATATTGCGTATGGTATCGACCAGTGCCAGCACATCATGGCCGTCAATCGGGCCAATGTAGTTAAAGCCCAGTTCTTCGAAAAATGTTCCTGGTGTTACCATGCCTTTAAAGTGTTCTTCTGCTTTACTGGCCAGTTGTTGCAGTGGTGGTACACCACGCAGGATTTTCTTACCGCCTTCGCGCAGGCTGGTATAAAAGTTACCTGAAAGAATACGGGCAAAGTACTGATTAAGCGCACCGACATTTTCAGAAATAGACATTTCATTATCGTTGAGAATTACCAGCATATCCGGTTTAACCTCACCGGCGTGATTCAGTGCTTCAAAAGCCATACCTGCGGTAATGGCGCCATCACCAATAACTGCAACAACACGCCGGTTATCGCGGGCTTGTCTGGCGGCAATAGCCATGCCGAGAGCGGCACTGATAGAGGTACTGGAATGACCAACAGACAGAATGTCGTATTCGCTTTCTTCGCGGTACGGGAACGGGTGCAGGCCATCTTTCTGACGTATGGTATGCATACGATCTCGACGGCCGGTAAGAATTTTATGCGGATAAGCCTGATGACCAACATCCCAGATCAGACGGTCAAAAGGAGTGTTGTAAACATAGTGCAGAGCAACTGTCAGCTCTACTGTACCTAAACCTGAAGCAAAATGCCCGCTGCTTTGACTGACGGTTTTCAGCAGGAAATCCCGTAGTTCCTGACTGAGTCGGGGTAACTGATCCTGTGGCAGCTGTCTTAGCTGTTCCGGCAGACTGGCCTTGGCTAATAATGGATAATCAGTGATATTTAACGCCATATTCCGTGCCTATATTAAAACTTGCGCTCAATAATATACCGGGCAAACATTTGTAGCTCACTGGTATTATAGGGAAGCTGTTGCAGGGCTGCTAATGCATCCTGATATAACTGTGCAGCTTTTTGTTTTGCCGCGTTCAGACCAAGCAATGCAGGGTAGGTTGCTTTATTGGCTTTGCTGTCTGACCCCTGGGGTTTGCCGAGCGTGGCTGTATCGCTTTCGATGTCCAGAATGTCGTCCTGTACCTGAAAAGCCAGACCGAGCGATCTGGCATAAGCCTGTAATGCGCTGAGATGCGCCGGATCCTGTTGCGGGCTGCATAGCCAGCCCAGATAAACGGCACATTCAATTAACGCGCCGGTTTTCAGGCGGTGCATCTGTTCCAGTTCTTCCAGCGTTGTCAGTTGGTTGGTATGGGCCAGATCAATAGCCTGACCGCCACACATACCGGCATAACCACTGGCTCTGGATAATTGTTTTACCATACCCAATACGGATGCTGGCTGAACGTGTTGGTAAGGGTGATGTGTAATCATTTCAAAGGCCATGGCCTGAATGGCATCACCAGCCAGAATTGCTGTCGCTTCATTAAATGCTTTATGGCAGGTTGGTTTACCGCGTCTTAAATCATCGTTATCCATTGCTGGCAAATCGTCATGGATCAGTGAATAACAGTGAATAGCTTCAATAGCGGCTGCCGGGCCATCAAGATCGTTAATATCTGCACCCAACAGCGAGCCACAGCTGTATACCAGAAACGGACGCACTCTTTTGCCGCCAAGTAGCAGGCTGTAAGACATGGCTTCACGTAGCTGCGGTTCTGTAACCGGGCCTGCGGATAATTGTTGCTGCAGATAATGTTCAACTCTTTGCTGATAGACAGCCAGACTGGATAAAGACAACTTATTCTCCGGGTGCTGGATCAAAAGGGAGTAATTCTTCCTGCTGCTGTTGCTGCATCAGGATTTGTACCTTCTGCTCGGCAGCCTGTAACTGTTGCTGGCTTTGTCTGGCCAGTACGATACCACGCTCAAACTGGCGCAGTGACTCATCCAGTGACAGCTCTCCCTGTTCAAGTAACTGAACTATCTGTTCCAGTTCGGTCATTGTCTGTTCAAACTGGCCGAGATCGGCTTTCTTTTTGCTCATGCTATTCCCCGCAAAACTGTGCGCAAAGGTACCTTAAGCAGGCTATTATCGTCAATCAGAAAGCGGATGTGAAAGGCTAAATTGATAAAATGCACAATTTGTATTTAATCATTTGCTGTTTTTGTCGATAACTGGCTATTAGCTAAGATAAAATAATAAACTGT
>CAZXTH010000306.1:1130-4564 GCA_964643585.1 uncultured Pseudoalteromonadaceae bacterium | reverse complement strand
TCTGACAGGAGTGTATGCAAAACTGCAGTTCAGCTCAACAGCCATGCGCCGCCACAACGTTCGCAGGTGACATGCACCTTACAACTGGCTGAACCTTGCAGTACGGTCAGGCCCTGCTGGTCAGTTCCGCACTCAACTTGCACCACTACCTCGCCCTGGTCATCCAGCAAAGACTCCGCTAAACGCGTAAGCGTATTCAGTGGAATAATGCCGTCATAGTCAGAGCGTTTCAGCGCCGCTTTAACCGGATCAAGAGTAATAGGTATTTTTACTTTTTGCATAAGGCGCGCATCATATAGAACAGCAAATACGCTGTCAAAGGGATCTGACAGATTTTTGCAGTTTTTCTCGCCTGCAGAGTAGTTTACTCTTATAGTGAACGCAAAGAAACATGCTTTACGGAGCTTTTATGACAAACCGTCCTGCTCTCTGGCTGGCATCCACATCTACTTACCGCCGCAGCCTGCTGCAAAAACTGACAACAAACTTCAATTACGCTGCCCCACAAACTGATGAAACACCGCGCCCGGACGAGCAAGCCGAACAGCTGGTACAGCGGCTGGCGCTGGCAAAAGCTAAATCTGTTGCTTCCGGGCTAAGTAAAGGGCTGGTTATCGGCTCTGATCAGGTGGCTGTGTTTCAGCAGCATATTATTGGTAAACCTCGTACAGTCGAACGTGCTCACGAACAGTTGCGACTGTTCAGCGGGCATACTGTAACGTTCCTCACCGGGCTGGCTCTGGTTAATGTCGCAACCAAAAATGCTCAGGTCATCACAGAACCTTTTACTGTTCATTTCAGACACTTATCTGATGCCGAAATTACAGCTTATATTGAGCGGGAACAACCTTTGGATTGTGCTGGCAGCTTTAAAAGCGAAGGGTTAGGCATAAGCCTGTTCAGCCGCCTAGAGGGAGATGATCCCAATGCATTGATTGGTCTGCCATTAATCAGGTTAAATCAATTACTGCTCCAGGAAGGTGTAAACCTGCTGCTGGAGCACTGAGCAACATACTAAGTGTATTTCTGATAAATCCGTTTAAGAACAGTGATGAATTCATCCATATCTGTTTCGTTTTTGGCTGTGCTATGCCATTTATTATGAAACCCTAAGGTAATCTGCAGGCGGCCATTGTCGAAATACACTTCATACCCATCATGGCCTGGCGCAACCTTAACGCCGTCAATCTCAAAGCCCTGACCAAATTCGGTTTGTACTGGTTGACCATGCTTTTCGATCAGCGCATAAACACTCAGTAAAAATCTACCGTCCAGTTCATTCTGCATACTTCATTTCTCCGTCAGCTAACCTGTAACCAGTTTGAACCAAAAGCAGTATGCCGGTATAGTGCAAAATGCTCAAAACAGGAGAAATATAATGCAAATCAAAAAAACGCTGTTTTTTTCAGCAATTTTCATGGCGATTTCTGCCACTGCTTCAGCCAAGGTTATTCAGGACGCGCCACAGGTTTCAATTCCAACTCATGATGCCTATTTCGATAAACTACGTCAGTTATGTGGTAAAGCGTTTGAAGGTACAGTTACTGTTGATAATCCACAAAGTGGTGGTTTTGAAGGCAGGCTGGTAATGCATGTCCGCAGCTGTACTGATACCCAGTTGCAAATTCCTTTTCATGTTGGCGATGACCACTCCAGAACCTGGATTATCACTAAAACCGGCTCTGGCTTATCCTTAAAGCATGATCACCGTAAAGCTGATGGCTCTTATGATAAATCAACTATGTATGGTGGACACACGGTTGATGCTGGCTGGGCAGCCGTGCAGTCTTTCCCGGCAGACCAGTATTCAAAAGAGCTGTTCAGCACACTGGGTAATCCTCAGTCCAACACCAATATCTGGCAAATGTATATTTACCCTGAAACGTTTACTTACCGCCTGATTCGTGAAGGCCGTGAGTTCAGAGTTGACTTTGACCTGAAAAAACCTGTAGCCCTGCCTCCGGTACCATGGGGTTATAAAGACTAACCTCACCGTTAGTCCCTGAACTGCTGCACTGGAGGTGCAGCAGATACTGAGCTAAGATACAGCTTCTGATAAGAATAAGATCCAGAACTTATGGAGAGTCTATGAAACCCGCACTAAGGATTTCAGGGTTTACTCTGCTGATGGCCACCACACTGAGTTTAGGCGCCTGCTCAAAGCAGCCGGAAACCACTCAGATGCCGGCGGATTCATCAGTAACAGAAACCGCCCTGACCGAAACAGAACTAAACCCACGCTTCAAGGAATATCTGAAAACATTGTCTTCAGATGAATTCCAGGGGCGTGCCCCAGCAACCAAAGGTGAAGAACTGACCGTTGCGTACCTGGAAGATAATTTCCGGCGTATTGGCCTTAAACCAATCAATGGTGAAAGCTATAAGCAGCCCGTATCGCTGGTACAGATCGATCCGAAACAAGTTTCTGCGATGACACTCAAAGGTGATAATCTGCCTGAGGCATTTGCGTACCGTGACGATATGTTTGCCTGGACAACCCGTGTTGTAGAAGAAATTGAAGTAACAGACAGCGAAATGGTGTTTGTCGGTTACGGCATTGTTGCCCCGGAATATAACTGGAACGACTATGCCGGGCTGGATGTCGCAGGTAAAACCGTAGTAATGTTTGTAAATGATCCAGGATTTGCTACCAAAGACCCTGCATTATTTAACGGTAACGCCATGACTTATTATGGCCGCTGGACTTACAAGTTTGAAGAGGCGGCCCGTCAGGGTGCTGCTATGGCACTGATTATTCATGAAACCGATGCCGCCAGCTATGGCTGGGGTGTAGTGGCTCACGGTTCCCCTATCAAGTTTGATCTGGTCAATGAAAACAAAAACATGGACCGGGCAAAAATTGAAGGTTGGGTAACCACTGAATCAGCGCAAAAACTGTTTGCCAATATTGGCTCTGATATCGAAAGTATGCGTAAGCAGGCATTAGCCCAGGATTTCAAGCCTGTACCATTAAATGCCACGGCATCAGTTTCTGTTAAAAATAACCTGCGTGAGCTGGTTTCCAGCAACGTTGTTGGTTATATCGAAGGTAGTAAATATCCAGACGAATATGTGCTTTATATGGCACATTGGGACCATCTGGGTATGGACTTCTCTAACCCGAAAGACAAAGTGTTCAACGGTGCTCAGGACAATGCCAGTGGTACTGCAGGCGTTATCGCACTGGCAGAACACTATGCATCTCAGCCTAAACCAGAACGTTCCGTAGCTTTCATTGCTGTAACAGCTGAAGAGCGTGGCTTGTTAGGCTCAGCCTGGTATGCCGCCAATCCGGTTTTCCCGCTGGAGAAAACAGTTGGGGGTATCAATATGGACGTAATGAACGTTTATGGCCCGATGCGTGATATGGTTGTTGTCGGTTATGGCAATTCAGAAATGGAAGATATTCTGAAAAAATACACTGAAAAACAAAA
>CAZXTH010000306.1:0-1120 GCA_964643585.1 uncultured Pseudoalteromonadaceae bacterium | reverse complement strand
AACCGCTATATTGCGCCGGAACCAACCCCGGAAGCGGGTTCATTTTACCGCTCAGATCACTTCAACCTGGCAAAAGTAGGTGTGCCGATGTTGTATGCTAAAGGTGGTATCGATAGCGTTGAACATGGCAAAGAATGGGGTGCAGAAAAACGCCGTGAATATAACATCTGCTGCTACCATAAAGTCAGCGATGAGTATGACGAAAACTGGGATTTACGTGGAGCCCAGCAGGATTTATTCCTCTACTACCATATTGGTAACGAGCTGGCGAACAGTCGTCAATGGCCAAACTGGTATCAGGGTAACGAATTCCGCGCTATCCGTGATACTTCATCATCAGCAAGACAATAAGCAGCATTATATACCCAAAGCAGCCCGGATTACCGGGCTGCTGTATTCATAGCCTGTTAATCAGGCTATGCTTAAATCTCAGGAATGCTCTCTGACCTATTTTAAGTAAACCTCCGGGATCGACTATGCGGATACTACTGCGCAGCCTCTGTGCGTTAATTCTGTTACTGGCCCTGATATCAGTGGCAGGTTATGGTTATCTGCAGTACAGCCTGAAACAACTGCCGTTACAACACCTTGATTACCGTATTCATAGTATTGGCCTCCACCACCTGACACTGGAACAGCTGCAATTCCGCATGGAAACCAACAGCGGAGCCATTGATACAGCATTGCACCAGCTTGAAATACAGTGGCAATGGCATTTTTTAAGCCCTCAGCTGGTGTCGGTAATACTACAGGAGGCTCATATCGAACTGACTCCTGCCAGCATCACAGTGGAGCAACCTGATAGTAACGCTGTATTGACCACAATTCCCTTACCATCAGACTGGCAGTTACCTGCATTTTTACCGCAACAGATTATTTTGCAGCAACTTTATCTGTCAATTCCCTGCCAGCAACAACAATGCCGTTATCTGGCAACTGCCGAGCTTATTCACCAAGACGAACTATGGCAGCTGATGCTCAATGCCAGCCCGGAGAATCAACTGCACGAGACAGACCCGCAACAAAACAACCATCCTCTGCAGCTTAAAGCCCGCTATCAATTACAAAATGCTCTGCCCCGGCTGGAAATAAACCTGGAACTGCAGCAAAGCCTGCACTT
>CAZXTH010000305.1:0-4566 GCA_964643585.1 uncultured Pseudoalteromonadaceae bacterium | reverse complement strand
TGCTGTGTTAAAAACAGGCTTAAAATGCTCATTTACTCCATGTAAACTGCGCTTTTTCACCTGTTTTTGCCTTGCATAACCTTTGTTCGCGAGATCTGAAACAGGTTCTAAGGAATTGGCGTGTTAGCAGTAATTTCATTTACAGGACTGGTTATCAGCATTGTAGCAGCGGCTTATACTTCAGTAGCGTTGTTATCCGGGCTGGTTTTTGGGGTTATTGCGTTGTCGGGACGGACTGCACTTTCTTCTGTACCGAACCAGCATAAAAAGACAACCGCTACTACAAATCGCCGTTATATTATGCTGGCATTACTGGTGCTGATGTTGTTGTTTCTGTCGCAGTTGCTGGCGATATGGGCGTTTAAAACACTGCTGTTCAGTGATGAAGCTGGAGAGTTTGTTAACGGCAGACAGTTACTGACTGCTGCTGGCATTCAGGCGGCATTCTTAATATTGTGCCAGTTGAGGTGTTTGCCTGAGGCATTCCAGCAAATACGTTTTGGTATTAAACAGCTGGTTTTTCTGGGCACCGGTATTTTTTGTATGTTGTTTAGTGGTTTTTATTCGTTGATATAGGGCTAAAAATGAATTTTCAGCAGTGTCGTGATTATTGTCTGGAGAAGTTACAGAGCCGGGAAGATTATCCGTTTGGCCCGGAATATACGGTGTTTAAAGTCGTTGATAAAGTGTTTGCTATTCTGGCTGAAGATAATGGAGTTGCCAGGGTTAATCTTAAATGTGATCCGGCGGAAGCTCTGGCCTTACGGGATATTTTTAACGCTGTAGCGCCTGGTTATCATATGAATAAAAAGCACTGGAACACAGTAACGCTTGATGGGTCTGTGCCGCTGAATGAGCTTAAACGGCAGATCGATAATTCTTATCAGCTGGTGGTGAATTCATTACCAAAAGCGAAACGGCCGGTGCTGGCCTGAAAACATTATTGAAGCAGTTCTGCCGGTAAAGTTATGGGCTGTAATTGCTGATAGTTTTTCTGCTGTGCCAGTACCTTAAGTTGCTGCAGCCGTTCGGTCAGTTGCGGGTGGCTGTTAAACCAGCCGGGCAGGGAAGAGAGCTTTTGGTTTTTCAGCATTAAACGGAAAAAATTATCTGCTCCGCCAATATGCCCATAATAACAGTGCAAAATATCCAGGGCGGTTGCATCGGCTGCCAGTTCTCGTTGCTGTGAATGTTGTGCCATGCCTAAATCTACTGCCGGGGTAAATAACTGGCTCAGCTGGCTGCTGCCGGTCAGGCTATAGGTCAGTGCTGCCATAACCAGCCCCCGGCCCATTGATCGAAGATGATCACGGTTTTTCAGATGTGCCAGTTCATGTGCCAGTACAAACATCAGGCCATTTTCTGTATCAACGCTATTTAGCAATCCCTGATAAACCAGCATGGTGCCGCCCGGCAGCACGGCGGCATTTACCATTGGATCATTCATATAGTGTACCTGCGCCGGATAGGCTGTTGCAGCACAAGGTTGCAGTTGTGCAACCAGTTGCTGCAGTTTTTGTTGCTCCGGTGACACTTTGGCCGTGAGGGTAAAGCGGCTGAACAATTGCTGTTCCAGTTGCGGGCTTAGTTTGTCAGCGGCGTAATCAACAAATAGTCCAAGCAGCCAGTAGCAAAATAGCAGAAATAATAATAATGCAGCTAACAATAGCATCAGTTCCCGCAGTGGGTGCTGATGGCTTACATTATTGTTTTTTGCTGGCAGTTTCGGGCGATATACCATCAGGAGTGCCGTGCTTTACATTACTGAACCGTATATAGCGGTACCGTAGGCTATCAGTTCAACAGAACCGATGCTGCCAGGCTGACGGCCATGAATAGCGCAGGTTTCAATACGGATATTAATGATCTGGCAGGCTCCGGGGCAGCTTTCTTTCATGCGTAGTATTGCTTCACGACGTGCTCTGTCTAGCAGTGTTTCATAGCTTTGCAGCGGTCCGCCTATCAGTGAACGTAAACCGGCAACGATACGTTTGAAATAATCTACCGAAATAACTACATTACCGGTAACCAGTTCGGCTTTTTCGATATGCTGCATTGGCATGACAAGTTGCCTGGCGGCGGTATTGGGCAGATTCACCAGAGCCGCCTCGCGTTGTTCTATGCTGCGGTAATGGCGGCTTTCAGCCAGCCGGCCAAAAATAAATCCCAGTATGATCAAAAGTAGTGTACTGAACAGGTAAATCATGGTTATGCCACTCTGACTGCCGTACCGTAAATATAAACTTCAGCGGCGCCTGCAGCTATGGATGCGGTAGAAAAACGCACATTAACCACGGCATTGGCTCCGAGCTGGCGGGCTTGTTCTATCATACGTTCTGTTGCCTGTTCGCGAGATTCGTTCAGTAGTTCGGTATAACCTTTTAATTCGCCGCCAAATACATTCTTCAGCCCGGCCATAATATCGCGGCCAACATGTTTTGCCCGGACGGTACTGCCAGAAACCACACCATAACATTCGATGATGTGTTTGCCCGGAACGGTTTCGGTATTGGTAATAAACATAAAATAACCCTGTTACTGATTGGGAGCCGATGGCGTATCTTCTGCCACAATCTGCTCAAACGCCTGAATGAAATATTGCGGCTCTTGTGCGCCGGAAATTAAATAACGCTGGTTGACAATAAATGCCGGTACGGAAGAAATTCCTGCCTGGCGATAACTTTGTTGATCCTGTCTGACAGCATCGGAAAACTGTGCTGAACTGAGCATAGCCTGAGCATCAGCCGGATTAAGCCCGGCTTTTTCTGCACACTGGCATAGTACCTGGTCATCTGACATATCTGCAGCTTCCCCAAAACAGGCATGAAAAAGGGCTTTTTTGCAGGCTGTAGCTTTTCCCTGAGTGTCAGCCCATTTAACCAGCCGGTGCGCCTTAAATGTATTGCTGGTATAACGCTGTTGCATACCACTGAAATCCAGACCCAGGCTACTGGCTAATGCGATAAGGTTTTCCTGATTCTGGCGCATTTCTGCTTCGCTACGGCCATATTTTTGTGATAACGCCTGCAGAATAGGTAAACGTGGTGAGGCCGTATCAGGATCGAGTTCAAACGCATGCCAGCGGATTTCAAAATTAAACCTTGTTTTAAGGGCATCCATTGCCTGCTCCAGGCGGGCATAACCGATGGCGCACCATGGGCAGGCAATATCAGAGACAATATCAATTTTTACTGTGTGCATGACAGCGTTTGCCTTGTACAACCTTTGTTTGCGAGATTGTAGACAGGTTCTGATAGATAAAGCAATTTGTTATGGTGACAGCGCCATTGTCAGATAATCGACCAGCACCCGGACTTTAGCGGATAAATGACGGTTTTGCGGATATAAAGCCCAGATGCCATCGTCTGGTTGCCGGTAAGGTTCCAGTAGTGATACTAAACTGCCATCAGCAAGTTTAGGCATTATATAGTAATCCGGTAACTGAACCAGTCCAAGCCCTTTACAGGCTGCATCCAGCATCACTACTCCTGAATTGCAGCGGATACCACCTTCAGGGCGGAATTGCACAGCTTTACCGTTATCCATAAAACGCCAGATATCCACAGTGCCGGTAAGACAGCGGTGGCGGCTGAGATCAGCCAGAGTATGCGGGGTGCCGTTCCGGGCAAGATAAGCAGGGGAGCCGGCAACATATTGTGTTCGCTGCCCGAGTTTACGGGCGATAAAGCTGGAATCTTCCAGTTGTCCTAACCGGATAGCCAGATCAAAACTACCCTGAATAAGATCAAGTTTATTATTAGTCAGCTGCAGGTCCAGCTCCAACTCAGGATAAAGCAGCAGAAAGTTGGTCAGCAGCGGCGCGATATGAGTCTCACCGTAATAAACCGGAGCCGTAATACGCAGCAGGCCACGAGGGGTTGCATTCAGGTCTGCCATAACCCGGTTGGCTTCGTCCAGGCTGTTTACCAGATGTCGGCAATGTTGCAGGTAAAGCTGGCCCTCTTCTGTCAGGCTGACTTTACGGGTTGACCGGTACAGCAGTTTGGTTGCCAGCCGCTGTTCCAGTTCGGCAATATTCCGGCTGACCTGAGCGACGGATAAATCCAGCTGTAACGCTGCCTGGGTAAAGCTCTGCTTTTCTGCTACTGCAACAAACTCACTGATACCCAACCATTGTTTCAATTGTTTTTCCTTTTCGGTCTTTGCACGCAAATTGCGAATAGCTTTATTATTGCATATATGAAAAACTAATTTGCATTTTAGCTATATTATGTCTGATATGGAAAAAATTAAAATAACAGAATTATCTATACTTCAGGATAAGTTTTTTATTCTACCTATAAGGAAAATGAGTCATGCAAACCATTAAAACGAGGGCCGCTGTTGCCTGGGGTCCTGGCCAGCCGCTGAAAATTGAAGAAGTTGATTTAATGCCACCGCAAAAAGGTGAAGTGCTGGTCCGCATTGTTGCATCAGGTGTTTGCCATACTGACGCGTATACGCTGTCCGGCTCTGACCCTGAAGGTATTTTCCCTTGTATTCTGGGTCATGAAGGTGGCGGTATTGTTGAAGCCGTGGGCGAAGGCGTGACATCAGTTGCTGTGG
>CAZXTH010000304.1:0-4601 GCA_964643585.1 uncultured Pseudoalteromonadaceae bacterium | reverse complement strand
ACCAAACTCTGAAGCAGCAATGCGGGGCAGTTGTGCAGGGGCCAACCCGACCGCACAATCAAACATGACATGGTTTTCCCAGTCGAGTAATGCTGCACGCTGTTTTTCACGTTCATACGAAACGTTCTGCACCGCAGAAAACAGCCGGTATGCTTCTTCTGTGCGTGAATACCGTTCATGAGAATGGGAGTACGCCTGGCTCATAATTTCCATTGCCAGATCAATCAGCTCCAGAGCCAGCTGCGGCTGGCTCAGCTGCGCCTGCTGCAACAACATAAATAGCTGTTCTTTCAGGCAGCGGGCTCCACGAAGTACTAAATGAACAGGAATCCCAATCCGGGCATGCACATCGCCAACTTTTGCCTGCTTGGCAACGATGCCTTCAAGCTCTGCAACAGAACCGGAAGTAAACAATTCTGCCAGCCATGCCTGCATAGAATTATTCAGGCGACTGCGAACCAGATCATGAGACAAATATACTGAGGCTTTGCTGTCTTGCAGCATGTACTGATAAAAGGCATCAGCCAGTTGCTGACTATGCTGGGTTGTAATATCAAGTGTCTGCTGCAACTCTGCCGCCGGAAAACGAGCCAGCAAAACACTCCAGTGCCCAGCCAGTTGCTGATAATCCATCTTTGCCATGTGCTTACTTCATCCTGGGGTATAGTGCACCGTTACATATCTATCCTCAGGCTGTTAATAACTGAGCATAAACAGCAGGACAAATATCGCAATTGCGCAAGGATACCACGACCTCAGCACCAAAGCCCGCACCAGTCCATTAATTAGTACCTTAATTCAAGACGGAAAATAACCAGATAGCCACTGCGCACTGCATAAAATGCTTAATGCCATAACCCATATACCATAATGCTTCCCAGGCCTTCAGCTACCAGTCCGCCTAGCAGCAAAAACCCCACCACACCAGATGCTACAGCCGACACAATAGTTCGCACCCGATAACCGATGCTGACGGTTAATCGTTCTGATCTCAGAGGAAGAGCCTGTTTTAGCTTCATATATGATTCTGCCTGTCGCTTTAAGCGGAATGACTGGCAGCATAAAACCTCAAGTTAACTTGAGATCAAGCGCTTTTTTTGTCAGGATACGACAACCAGCAGCCCGAGCCCGGACCCTTTATGACACCTGCCAGCAAAACCTCAATCAGCAATGTTCTGACTGTCGGTCAAGTTGCTAAACGTAGTGGAGTGGCCGTTTCAACCCTGCATTTCTATGAAAGCAAAGGTTTAATTCAAAGCTGGCGTAACAGTGGAGGGCAACGCCGCTACCCCCGGGAAGTATTGCGTAGTGTCGCCATTATAAAAACAGCTCAGCGGCTTGGCATACCACTGGCGGATATCGCTGAGGCGTTATCTGCCATGCCTGATAACCGTAAACCAACTGCCGAAGACTGGCATCGTTTATCACAACAGTGGCAACAGCAACTGGATAAACGAATAAACCAGCTACAACAACTGCGGGATCAGCTGGATACCTGTATCGGTTGTGGTTGTCTGTCACTGGAACACTGCCCGTTGCGTAACCCAGGAGACATTGCTGCAGCTTCTGGCTCTGGTGCTATTTTTCTGGAGCAAGGCCGCTGCCAGCAAGCAATAAAATCAGAAAAAACTTGACCCCGAAACAGGTTCATGGTTTTAAATAGCAACTATTCTTAACTAGAGCGCCGGAGACAATGTGCTTCGAACCAGACTAATCCTGTACTTCATGCTTGCCATGATGTTCAATCATGCGACAACGTCGTGTGAAAGTCTGGTTATGCACCTGCCTGATTACTCCCATGCACTGTTTGGCCTGACCGAACAAATTCCGCACAGCCATTTTCACCACCATGATGCTGAACAAAGCTCACCTTTAACGGATCACCCGGAATATACCCATGTTCCCTGCTTTGTCAGTTCAGAGCTGCCTTGTGTAGCAGTCCCTTTAGCGTCATTCAGTCTGTCCAGACTACCACTATCCTTTTATAACATCGGTTATTCACCACCCGTCCCCCCTCCAGAATATTAATTCCTCTTTTGTTTCTGTGAATTTTTAATACTGGAGAAAAACAATGTCGAACCTGAATGTTGCAGGCCGTGTGGCCTGTGCATGCGTATTGGTGTGGATAACAGGCGGGCATGTACAAGCCAGTGAGTTACCAGTCAATACTGCTTTACAGCGGGCGCTTACCCAAAGCCCGCAATTACAGCTTTACCCTTATCAGAAGCGGGTAGCTGAAGCACGTGAACTACAGGCCGGGCTGCGCCCTAACCCTGAACTGGGTATTGCCGCCGAGAATATTCTGGGAACAGGCAGTGTCAGTGGTGTAAAAAGCGCCGAACTGACACTAACCCTGAGCCAGCAAATTGAACTGGGTGATAAACGTGAATACCGGCAACAGGCTGCCAGAGCGGAAGGGCAACTGGCTGAACTTCAGTACCAGTTGGATAAAACCGATGTGCTGGCAACTGTGCTGCAACAGTATCTGGATGTACTGCGGTTACAAACCTTGCAGCAATGGACAACCGAGCGGTTACAGCAGGAAGAACAGGCTGCCGCTGTCGCACGTAAGCGTGCCACGGCCGGACTGGTCACTGCCGCAGATGAAGCCCGGCTGCAAAACCGGGTACTGCGCAGCCGCATGGATCTGGATATTCTGCACGCCGAGCTGCAACTGGCCCGTCGCCAGTTAGCGGCAAACTGGGGGCAGGAACCAGACTTTGAACAGGTTAGCGGCGATCTGGCATTGCTGCCTGCGTTACCGGCGATATCCGAGGTAACAGAGGCCTTTAAGCAATCTGCGCACCTGCAATACTGGCTGAGCCGGGAACGCTTTGCCACGCTGCAACAGCAACTGGCTATCGCCAATGGCCGTAGCGATCTGACGTTAAGCGCTGGCGTGAAGCGCGATCAGCAACTGAACGAGCAGTCGCTGTTGTTTGCTGTCAGTATTCCGCTGGCGCTGCATAATCCGAATGCCGGTGTCATTGCAGCCAGCCAGGCAGAAGCGGAACAAAGCGCACTGCAACTTAACCTGACACAGCAACAAACATCGCTGATGCTGCTGCGGCTGTATCAGCAGTTGCAATTACTGTCTGCTCAGATCCATAACCAGCGACAGGCATTGCTGCCCTCCGCAGAGCAAGTACTGAACACCACACTGGAAGGGTATCAGAAAGGGTTATACGGCATCAGTGAATTGCTGTCGGCCCAGCAGGAAGTGCTGGATGCCAGACGCGAACTGATCGAAACCCAAACCCGCTTTCACAGCCAGCTGATCGAACTGGAACGCCTGACCGGTATTCCGTTAGCCGTTAACGGCCCTCAGCGTCTGCAATCTGTTTCCCGGAGTATGCCATGAAAACCTCACGTCTTTTTCTGATCAGCAGCCTGTCTGCTGCCTTGTTTGCTCAACACGTTGTTTATGCAGAAGCAGAGCAACACAGCACCATTCCAGCAGCGACGGCTGCCAAAGCCGGTATTCTGACCGAGCAGGCCAGCCGTGGCCAAATCCGGCAACAGCAAACCCTGTTCGGTACCATTCAGCCGGTACCGGAGCAACACTACCGTATCAGTGCGGCTTATCCGGGAGTGGTACAGCAAATTCATGTGCGGGTAGGCGATAAAGTCAGTCAGGGGCAGTTACTGGCTACGGTTCAGAACGCCGCCACCTTGCAAAACTACAGTATCCGGGCCAGTGCCGCCGGAGAAGTAACCGCCAGGCTACTGAATGCCGGCGAAAGAGTCGCCGACCAGCCATTGCTGG
This sequence comes from uncultured Pseudoalteromonadaceae bacterium, assembly GCA_964643585.1. Lineage (GTDB taxonomy): Bacteria > Pseudomonadota > Gammaproteobacteria > Enterobacterales > Alteromonadaceae > Alishewanella. The sequence goes on along the minus strand of CAZXTH010000304.1, from coordinate 835 downwards.
AAATTATCGACTTTTCATCAGTTTATGCTGAGCTTGATGCCTTCCCGGCCAGTTTACGGCAACTCAGCCACGGAAATAGCGTGAGTCTGAGCGATCTGGATCAGCATCAGCATGCCAGTGGCAAACTCAGCTACATCGCACCACAACAAGGTGAAGGTTACAGCACCAAGATCCGTGTGCTGCTGGACAACAAAGACAGCTTATGGCGGCCGGGGATGCCCGTTAGAGCCACCATTGATACCGTCACCACCGAAGCCAGTTTGCTGATCCGCAAAAGCGCCCTGCAAACGCTGAATGAGCAAACCGTCGTTTTTGTGCGGCAACAGGATCAATTCAGCGCCAGAGCCATTTCACTGGGGTTGCAGGACAGCCAGTATGCCGAAGTGCTCTCCGGGCTGGAACCGCATGAAGACTACGTGTGGCAAAACAGCTTTGTTATTAAATCCGAGCTGCTCAAAGGCACGGCTGAACATTAAGGGGTAGCGGATGATTAAAGGCATATTACAGCTGGCGCTGCAACGACCGTGGATGATGTTGTTGCTGGCACTGCTGATGACAGGCATTGGTGTCTGGCAGGCTCTGAAGCTGCCGGTCGATGCCGTACCGGACATTACCAATGTTCAGGTACAGATAAACACCTCCGCGGCAGGATTTTCACCGCTGGAGACCGAGCAACGCATTACCTACCCGATAGAAAACGCCATGGCTGGTATTCCGCAACTGGATTACAGCCGCTCGCTGTCGCGTTATGGCTTATCGCAGGTCACGGTTATTTTTGAAGAAGGCACCGACATTTACTGGGCCCGCCAGCAGGTGGCCGAACGCCTGCAAAGCG
>CAZXTH010000303.1:0-4610 GCA_964643585.1 uncultured Pseudoalteromonadaceae bacterium | reverse complement strand
CAGGCTCTGCCTTGTATAAATACCAGACAAATAGCTGCAAAAACCATCACCAAAGGTCAACTGCCCCTAATAAACGATAGCCATTTCTGCCAGCAGATTAAACGCACCATCAACCTGCTCCATTTGCCACAATATATAACGGCTGTCGACGTGGATAGCACGGCTCAGGTTTCCGTCATAGTGCCAGTCACTGATAGTGCTTTCACTAACCCGGTCAAACAACAGCCCTATCAGTTCAGCTTTACGATTAAGTGTAGGAGAGCCAGAATTACCATCCGTTACGTCTGCAGTACTCAGAAAATTCACTGGCAGCGTTTTCAGCCCTGAATGCAGATACCGCCCGAATTCGGCCCGCTTCAACGCATCAGTCTGAGCAGATGGGGCATTAAAAGGTGGAATATCTGTTACTTTTGCCAATAGCCCCGGAGCAGTAGTGACAGGTTGATACCATACCGCATCTTTTGGCTGATAGCCTTTCACCACACCATACGCTATGCGCAGTGTGCCATTAGCATCGGCATACATGCTTTTCTTTCTGGCGTTATTAAAAGCTATCAGACTTTGCATCAGCAATGGCCGAACAGTCAGCATCTGGCCTTCGGCGGCTTTACGAAGCTGCTCCTGCTGTAAATTGCTCTGGTACAACGCTACAGCATAAGCAATCATGGGATCATCACTCTGCATAAACTCTTCCGGAGTCCGGTTCATCCAGGCAAGACGTTCAGCTTCATCATGTAATGTTGTCCTGCGGTACATTGCCTCCAGTTTATGCCGGACAATCTCCTGATTAACCCCATCGCTGATAATAAAAAAGCGGTCCAGCTCAGGTAAACGTTGTTCTGCTGGCAGTTGTGCGTAATGTTTCAGAAAATTCAGCGCCAGCTCAAGATCTACCCGTAAATCCATTTTCTGGTTTAATTGCTGCAATGACGCTTTTATACGCTGCATATCCCGCTGCTGAAAGCCGGCCTCACGCTCTGCATCCGGTTTCTGGCGTTCATGGGCAAGTCGATAAAGCTGTTTGGCCATTGCCGGCAGTTGTGCCATATTCAGATACTGCAGAATCAGTTCCCGCTGCTGATACTGCTGTTGCTGCACCAGCAATTCATCAAGCTGTTGCATCGCCGGTTCATATTTTTGCCAGCGTCCTTTGTCAGCATTAATCCAGTTAATCAGTTCCTGCTCTGCCATATCTTTATAGCGTTGTGTCTGACTACGCTGATAGCCCTGTATCATACGATCAATTTTACGGTTACTGCTGTTCAGCGATTCCAGCAAGTTATCATATTTAATACTGACATCGGGATTATTAGCCGCAACATTGCGGATAATGCTGATAATTTCATTCTGATAGGCACGGGATAATGGATACAAGCGAGTCAGCTTGTTCTGTAATTCTCCGGCACTACGGTAACGATCAGTCTGCTGAGGGTAGCCAAGGGCAATAACCCCTTCTCCTTCATTAACGCCTTTAACAGAAACTTTCAGGAAGGTATCCGGGTTATAAGGTTTGTTATCTGCTGCATAATCAGCAGGTTTTCCATCAGGTCCGACATAAGCCCGGTAGAAGGCAAAATCCCCTGCATGGCGTGGCCACCTGCCATTATCTGTATCGCCACCAAACTGCCCGACACTTTGCATAGGTGCATAAACCAGCCTGACATCGCGAATTTCCAGTTGCTTGACCAGATGATATTCCAATCCGCTGTGTGACACATAAACAGTACACCGATAGCTGGCATCCTCTTCACATTCAGCAATCAGCATTTTCTTTTGTTGCTCAATGTATTCATACCGTGTTTTGGCATCTGTAGCCGCATCGGCTTTAGATCGCAGAATTTGCCGGCTGACATCTGTAATCTGTTCAGTAATAAATACCCGTACCTCCGGTGCCGCAGGCAACTCTTCTGAAAAATACCGTGCCAGAAAGCCTTTGTGCAGTAAATTATTACCCGCTTTGCTGTTATGCCGGATGCTCCGGTAAGCACAGTGATGGCTGGTCAGAATCAACCCTTTGTCTGAGACAAAAGATCCTGTGCAATCCCCAAGATTGACCACTGCGGCTGAAGAAGAGGATACCACTCTGGTCATATTGGTTACCTGCGCTTGCTGCCCCGGAACTTTTAGGGAAAATTCCAGCGAAGATAACTGATGAGGCTGCCACATCCCCTCACTTGCTGCAGTTAAAGCAGAAAAAACCAAGGCGCCCCCAAGCATCAGGACCGCTGTACATATTCTTTTCATTGTTATAGTAACCGTCTCTCAATGTCCGTGCTGAAACTATCACAATCTGTGCAAAACCCGGACTATTATGCGTTTAACTGCGCTTTTTTGCGGCAATTATAACCAATAGCTCAAGTAGCTTCACTACAGAGTATTAGCGTTGTACCCACTCTGTTAACAACTATCTACGCAGCAAAAAACATCTCAATTATTACAGAATAAGCTTACTTTTATTATTGTTTTGTTGCGGCTACTGACGTGTAACAAAAACATAAGATCTCCCCTGTATTCTGTTTGCCTCTATTGATGGAATCTGCTTGAAAATTGCCAGCCCGCCCGCATAATACCGCGAGTACTATTTCAGGATTGTTGTATGGAAAAGTTTATTGAAAAGCTGATGTATTCTTCACGCTGGATTATGGCTCCCATTTATCTTGGGTTAAGCCTGGCGCTCCTTGCCCTTGGCATAAAATTCTTTCAGGAAATATTCCATATCATCCCGGTTATTTTCAGCATGAAAGAAGTCGAGCTGATTCTTGTTGTCTTGTCATTAATCGATATCGCATTAGTAGGCGGGTTGCTGGTGATGGTAATGTTTTCCGGCTATGAAAACTTTGTGTCACGGCTGGATATTGAAGAAGGCAATGAAAAACTGGGCTGGCTGGGTAAACTGGATTCCGGCTCGCTGAAAAATAAAGTTGCGGCCTCTATCGTGGCAATATCTTCTATTCACTTACTGAAAGTGTTTATGAATACCGAAACGATAAATAACGAGAAAATTCAGTGGTATCTGCTGATGCATATCACTTTTGTATTATCTGCGTTTGCTATGGGATATCTGGATAAGTTGCTGCGTTATAAATAAGCAAGCAGCATAAAGCACAAGGCTTGCCTGATACTCTTTATTTAATATTGGGTGCAAGCCAGCTTTGTGCTTCTTCAATGCTAAATCCCTTGCGTCTGGCGTAATCTTCGACCTGTTCCTGATCGATCTTACTTACTGCAAAATACTTGCTGTCCGGGTGAGAAAAGTACCAGCCACTTACCGCCGCTCCCGGCCACATCGCATAGCTTTCGGTTAACAGCATACCAATCTGCTTTTCTGCATCTAACAGATCAAATATTGTGCCTTTTTCAGTATGTTCCGGACACGCCGGATACCCTGGCGCAGGCCGGGTGCCCTGATACAGCTCACGGATCAGTTGTTCATTATCCAGATTTTCATCTGCCGCATAACCCCAGTATTCGCGACGAACCTTCATATGCAGATACTCAGCCAGCGCTTCGGCCAGCCGGTCAGCCATCGCTTTCACCATAATGCTGTTATAGTCATCATGCTCAGCGGCAAATTCTGCGGCAAACTCATCTGCACCAAAGCCGGTACTGACGGCAAAAGCACCAACGTAATCGGCAATACCACTGCCAACCGGCGCAATAAAATCACTCAGGCAACAATTAGGTGCATTATTACGCAGCTGTAATTGCTGACGCAGCCCGAATAACCGGCAACGCTCTTCGGTACGGCTGTCATCGGTATAGACAATAATGTCATCACCTTCACTATTGGCCGGAAAGAAACCAAACGCAGCACGGCCAGTAACCCGCTTCTCACTGATCATCCTGTCCAATATGGTGTTGGCATCTTTAAATACCCGGCGGGCTTCGATACCTACTTCGGGATGATTAAGAATGGATGGATATTTTCCTGACAGCTGCCAGGTTAAAAAGAAAGGAGTCCAGTCGATATAATCACGCAGGGTGTTTAAATCAACATCATGCCAGATATGCACACCAGGCTTAACCGGAGCCGGGGCAACTTTGCTTAAATCGAGCGGAAATTTATTCGCTCTGGCATCTGCCAGGGTCAGCATTTTTTCACCGGGGCGGCTACGTTGATGCTGTTCTACCGCTATACGGTATTCTTCGTTAACCCGTTCAAGGAAAGCGGGTTTGGTCTGGGCACTGATCAACGATTGCACCACCGATACACTGCGCGACGCGTTGGGTACATAGACCACACCATGCGCATAATTCGGGGCTATTTTAACCGCGGTGTGCGCTTTCGATGTGGTGGCGCCACCTATCAGCAGTGGTAATTCAAACCCCAGCCGGGTCATTTCTTTGGCAACATGTACCATCTCATCCAGTGACGGCGTAATCAGCCCGGATAAACCGATAACATCCACATTCTGCTCTTTCGCGACCTGCAAAATCGTGGCACAAGGCACCATCACGCCCAAATCGATCACTTCAAAGTTGTTACATTGCAGCACCACACCAACAATATTCTTGCCGATATCGTGCACATCGCCTTTTACGGTAGCTAACAGTATTTTTCCCTGTGAACTGCCGCCGGCTTTGTCCTGTTCAATATACGGTTGCAGATA
>CAZXTH010000302.1:0-4630 GCA_964643585.1 uncultured Pseudoalteromonadaceae bacterium | reverse complement strand
GTTGAAGATGCGGTAGGTTCCCGTACGGAACAGAACAAGCAGCTGGCGTTGAGCCGGATGCAGCAAGCCGGTGCCTGGGTTATCAGCCGGGAAATGCTGGCATTTGAATGGCTGGATAAAGCCGGCACTGATGTTTTCAGACGAGTCAGTAAAGGTTGGGTACGGTGATAAAATACTTTTGTTGTTTCTGGTTATTGTGTACCGGAGGCTTTTTGTCCGCTCAGACAGTGATCGACCAGCAGTTGCCTGATTTTTACCCGCAGTTGAAACAACAGCAACAGTTTTCAGCGGCCTGGCATCCCGGACGTTATGATGATATACGGCAATGGAAAACAGCAGCCAGAGTATTGTTACGACAGTCCTTGCTATGGCCGGATAACCCGGTGGCTTTTGAGCCTCAACTGCAACAGAGTGAACAGCGGGATGGCTACCGGGCTGAACGCTGGTTAATCCAGCTGACAGCGGAAAGCCGTGTACCTGTGCTGATACTAACCCCACAACACTCTGATTCAGAGTCTCTTAATTCAGAGCTTTTACCTGCCATATTATTACTGCATGATCATGGTGCCTGGTTTGAACTGGGTAAAGAAAAAATGATCCGGCCCTTATTACAAGTATCACACGTATCGAAAAACTCAGCAGAATCAGCCCAACGTTGGGCTGATAAACACTTCTCCGGGCAATTTGTCGGCGATGAGCTGGCCCGGCAAGGGTATCTGGTTATTGCCGCAGATACCTTTGGCTGGGGGGAGCGTGGGCCGCTGGCGTTTGAAGCACAACAGGCGGTAGCGGCCAATTTCTTTTTGTTGGGCCGCTCACTGGCAGGAATGGCGGCATACGAAGATCTCCGGCTGGTAGAGTATATCAGGCAATTACCCCAGGTTGATGCAGAGCGTATCGGAGTCATCGGTTTTTCGATGGGGGCTTTCCGTGCCTGGCAACTGGCAGCATTGACGGATGATATCCGTGCTGCAGTTGCGGTATCCTGGTTTAACACTTATCAGCAGTTGCTGGTGCCGGGTAATAATATTCTGCGGGGCCAGTCTGCTTTTTACATGTTACATCCCGGGTTGCCTGCTTTACTGGATATTCCAGATGTTGCTGCAATAGCTGCCCCTAAGGCAATGCTGTTTATTAATGGTGCCCGTGACCGGCTGATGCCCGTCGCAGGAGTTGAACAGGCTTATGCCCGCATCAGGGAAATCTGGCAGCAGTTTCAGGCATCAGAACAACTAACTACAGAAATATGGCCGGAAGCCGGGCATGAATTCAATGCCCGGCAGCAACAGCGTGTTTATGAATGGCTGGCTGTTCAGTTAAAGAGTAAATCCAGTAAATAGGCCAGCCTGACAGCAGCCTGTTGTAATCGTTGTTCCAGTATTGGCTGATAACGTTCCAGATAGGGTTCGCTGATTAGCATTCCAGGCTTATATTCCTGATAAATCTGTAAGGTAATTGCAGCCGATTCATTAGCCCAGTCCAGTATGCCGGTTTCTGTCCATGTCTGGTTGGCTGGAAGTGCCGCGAACAGTGCCTGTGCCAGAACTTTGTCTTGCTCATAACCGGCTTGCTTTAGCAGGGCAAAATCCCATACCCCATGCAAATTATTCGGTAACCCGAAAAAGTAGACCGCTGTGCGATTACCGCCAAGATCATCTTCAAAACTGACATGCAGTGGTTGGTGTAAATCAGCGACAAAATGGCTTAGAAATAGCAATGCCTGCCAATCCTCAGAGTGTTTTTTGAGTCTTTGCTGCATATCGTCAATTGCCGACAGGATACAGCCATATTCCGGGCAGTGCTCCATGGTCACTGTCTGATCGCCACGCTCCATATTGACATAGTGCAGAGGTGAGCTCCAGCTCAACTCAGGCTGAGAACGTACACCATCTGCCCAACTGCATGATGTATCAAAACTGTCATAAGGGCTGACGGCTATCAGCTTTTCGACCTGTTGTTTTGTTGCTGGCTGCATCAGTTTATATGCCATGCTGCAAATCAGCTGATGGCCCCGTTCACCGAAAGCAACAGCCTGAAAACTACAGCAAGTTATCAGTAACAACAGGACGCGCAGCATATTATTCTCCTACCAGTTGTGTTACCTGCCAGTGAGATTCAGAACTCAGTAGCGGGGCTATTTCGGCCAGTACTTCACGCATTTCGTCAGCCAGAGTATATGGCGGGTTTATCACCAGCATACCACTGCCGGTCATTCCAAAGCCGGGCTTGTCCGGTTTAACGCAGTATTCAATTCTTAGTTGGTTTTTAATGCCAGTGGCAACCAGAGCATTGATAAAAACCTCTATTGCTTCCCGTTCAATAACCGGGTACCAGATAGCATAAGTTGCCTGAGGAAAACGCCGGTATGCCAGTTGCAGGCCATTTACAACATCCTGATATTCTGATTTTAGCTCATAGGGCGGATCTATCAGTACCAGACCACGTTTATGTAATGGTGGTAACATGGCTTTCAGTCCGGCCCAGGCATCCATATTTTCGATGCGGCTGTAACGGCGCTGTACAAACTGACTGGCTAGCAGCGGGTAATCAGACGGGTGCAGCTCGGTTGCCTGAATGCTGTCGTCTGCTCTTAATAGCTGTCGGGCCAGTAAGGTGGAACCAGGATAAAATTGCAGCTGGTTCTCGGGATTAAGCTGTTTTATCTGTCCGATATAAGATTGCAGGGCAGGGCTTTTAGCCGGATGTTGCCACAGCAAACCAATGCCGGTTTGATACTCGGCCGTTTTCAGTGCCTGCTCACTATGCAGACTGTAAAGCCCGGCACCGGCATGAGTGTCGTGGTAGCAGAAAGGTTTATCCTTTTTCTTAAGGTATTGCAAAATGGCAAGCTGAGTGATGTGTTTAATTACATCGGCATGATTGCCTGCATGATAGCTGTGGCGATAACTGAGCACTCGTAGCCCTTAATGTTGCCCCGAAAATGGCGCCAGCATACTGCGCTGAGTGAAAAATACAAGTATCGTAATTATACCAGTGGTAAAATCGCGCCTGAAACATTTTCAGTTTGAACAAAATACCGTTGCCAAAATGTCAAACACCTTAAGCTCAGGATATCTGCACTATTATGTCAGCAAATGATCGTATGTCAGCAAATGCTCGCAAACGCCGGCCTTCCCGCTCATCTGATACACCGGGGAAACCCTGGACTTCCCGCCAGCCACGGCCACATATTGAAAAAAGTGCAGCAGCAAGCCGCCCGGTTAAAGCTGCAAAGGATGAAGACGGCCGGGCTTATGGCGAGAACGCTTGCCGGGTACTGTTTCAGCAACGGCCTGAAACAATCATCCGCCTGTATCTGACAGAAGATGTTGCGCCAAGAGTAGCAGATATCATGAAATACCTTGCTACAACGCGTAAGGCTTACCATCTGGTGACAGAAGCCGAACTGGAGAAAATCGCAGGAAGCCAGCATCATGGCGGGATTGTTATGTTGGTTAAGCGGCGGCCGGTAATGTCACTGGCGGCCTACCTGAATCATCAGCAACGTAAAAAACGTGATTGTCTGCTGGCGCTGGATGGGGTAGGTAATCCGCATAACCTGGGTGCGATTGCCCGCAGCTGCGCCCATTTTGGAGTAAGCGGCATTGTTATGACTCAACCTGAGTTGTTGCAGTCCGGCGCAGCATTACGTACAGCTGAAGGGGGAGGCGAGTTTGTTGAAGGCTTGCAGTGCGACAACCTGATGCTGGCGCTGAAATTGTGCAAAGATGCTGGTTATACACTGATTACGACATCCAGCCATGGCGGTGTTTCGCTGTATCAGAGTAAGCTGCCGGCTAAAGCCGTTATTGTATTTGGAGAAGAAATGTCTGGTGTCTCCAAAAAGGTTGCAGATGCAGCAGAAATTGCAGTGCAGATCCCCGGAACGGGTAAGGTTGAATCGCTGAATGTCAGCGTGGCAGCCAGCCTGATTCTGGGAGAATGGTACCGACAGCAGCTTTAAAAGGTTTCAAACCGCTGTTTCAGTAGATACCTTCAGCTAAGTGCATAAACTGAGGTGGCTTATACCTTCTGGTAGCCACCTCCGGTTTTATATCTGTTTATGGTGGGTTTGCCCTAGCCAGGTAAAACGCGGGACCGGTTCGCCAGAAATTAAAACGTTTTCAATAAACATATCAACCGGGCGGGCCCATAAACCGAACTCACCGTACAGAGCCCGGTAAATAACCAGCCATTCACCGGTTTCACTGTGGCGGGCGCAATCAATCACCTGATAACACTTGCCTTTATAGTGTTGGTAATAACCGGCTTTTACCGGTGGTTTAATATCGTTGCTCATACCAGCTTTCAAAAATAATCTGTGCCGACAGGCTGTCTATACGGTCTTTGGTCAGTTTACGGTAACCACCTTCTGCAAAGATGCGGCTACGGGCATCAGTTGTGGTCAGGCGTTCATCCTGTAAGATAACAGGCAGAGAAAAACGCTCTTCCAGACGTTTGGCAAATTTACGGGCTCTGGCCGTAAAAGGCTGCTCGGTGCCATCCATATTCAACGGCAAGCCAACAAGAATAAGCTGTGGTTGCCAGTCTTGTACCAGTTTTTCAATTTTAGACCAGTCCGGAATACCATCATTCGCTTTAATGGCTGCCAGCAAGGTTGCTGTGCCGG
>CAZXTH010000301.1:2158-4632 GCA_964643585.1 uncultured Pseudoalteromonadaceae bacterium | reverse complement strand
TACTACCCGAAAGAATTAAGCTGGCTGGCTTTTAACGGCCGGGTTCTGCAGGAAGCAGCCGACGAACGCAACCCACCAATCGAGCGTTTACGTTTTCTGGGCATTTACTCCAACAACATGGACGAATTTTTCCGTGTCAGGGTTGCCGACGTAAAACGCAGAGTTTTACTGAAAAAATATCAGTCTGATGAGCAGGAAGATGCAGAACAGTTGTTGCATCAGATCCAACAGCGGGTACTGGAGCTTGGTGATAAATTCAATACAATTTATCTCAGCATCCAGCTTGAGCTGCGCAAACATAATATTGAATTAATTGATCATTTCAAACTAACGGATATTCAGTCCGCCTGGATTAAAGACTATTTCCGTGCTGAAGTGAAAAAACATATCTCACCAATGATTTTATCCAGCGACGAAGTCAGGCTGGCCCGGAATCTGGAAGATAATGCCACCTATCTGATGGTAGAAATGCTGGGTAGCGGCAAACCGGAATATGCCATCGTTCAGGTACCGACTACCGAGCTGTCACGGTTTATCGAATTACCGTTACACCTCAATACCCGCAAAAAGAACGGGCATTACCGCCGGCAAATCCTGATGCTGGACGACGTTATTGCACATTGTCTGGCAGATTTGTTCACCGGATTCTTTGAGTTTGAAAGCATTCAGGCATTCTCGTTAAAACTCACCCGTGATGCAGAATACAATATCAGTGAATCACTGGATCAAAGCCTGCTGGACAAAATGTCCAGAGGTATCCGCCAGCGCCTGAAATCTGAGCCAGTCCGGCTGGTTTACGATTCAGCCATGCCAGACAGCATGCTGAAAGTGCTCACCAAACAGCTCGGCACCAGCTCAGCCGACTCCCTGATCCCGGGAGGGCGCTACCGTAACTTTAAAGACTTTATCAGCTTCCCGAATATCGGACATGCCAGTCTGGAGCACCCGCAGCTGCCGCCATTGAACAGCCCTGAATTCGAGCAACACACCACCACTTTTGATGCCATTCGCAGCAGCGATATTCTGCTGCATTATCCTTACCACAGCTTTGGTTATTTTACCGAGTGGGTACGGCAGGCATCATTCGACCCTAAAGTCAGTAGCATAAAAATGACCATGTATCGGGTGGCCAAGCATTCACGGGTGATTCACTCCCTGCTCGATGCCGCCCGCAATGGCAAAAAAGTTACCGTGGTCGTAGAGCTGAAAGCCCGTTTTGATGAAGAAAATAACATCAACTGGGCACGAAAAATGACAGAAGCCGGTATTCAGGTAATATTCGGCCAGACAACGCTGAAAATTCACTCCAAATTATGCCTGATCACCCGCAATGAAAAAGGCAGCCCGGTACGTTATGGTCATATTGGTACCGGTAACTTCAACGAAAAAACCGCCCGGGTTTATACCGATATGAGCCTGTTTACCTGTCACCCGGAAGTCACTGCTGAAATCGATCAGGTATTTGAATTTATCGAATACAGTTACCGGCCTTTTATATTTAACCACCTGATCGTTTCACCAACCTGGAGCCGTCCGAGGCTGATGCAGCTGATTCAACGCGAAATAGACTTCGCAATCAGCGGCCGCAAAGCGGAAATCATGTTGAAAGTAAACAACCTGGTAGATAACGAAATCGTTGATTTGTTATACCGTGCCAGTCAGGCGGGTGTCAAAGTACGTATGATTATCCGTGGCATGTGCTCGCTCATTCCCGGCATTGCGGGTAAAAGCCAGAATATAAAAATTATCAGTGTGCTTGATCGTTTTCTGGAACATTCCAGGATTTATGTGTTCCATAATGGCGGCGAAACCGATCTTTACCTGTCATCAGCTGACTGGATGACCCGTAACATAGACCAGAGAGTTGAGGTTGGAGTCCCCATTTACGATACAAAGATTAAGCAGCAAATCCTGACGACTCTGGATATTCAGTGGCGGGATAACGTTAAGGCACGTATTATTGACGCGGAACAAAGCAACAATTACGTTAAACGCGGTAATAAACGCAGTATCCGCTCGCAGCAGCAGATTTATGATTACCTGAAAAAACAGCAACTTTCTTTACAGGCCGAACAATCGAATTGAGCAACATTAATCAACAAACCACTGCAGATTCACCGTCATCGCACTATATTGCCGCTGTTGACCTGGGTTCAAACAGCTTCCATATGGTAATAGCCAGAGTCGTAGACGGTGATCTGCAACTGCTCCACCGGGAAAAACAAAAAGTACAGCTGGCAGAAGGTCTGAATGAAGACCTTGTGCTAAGCGAAGAAGCCATAGAACGGGGCTTGGCAGTGCTGGCCCAGTTCGCAGATACCCTGCAACCCTTTGCCCCTCAATCTGTCAGGGTAATTGCAACCTACACCCTGCGGCGCTCCAGAAATTCAGCGACATTTCTTCGCCGGGCCAAAGCGATATTTCCGTTCCCCATCGAAGTAATTTCAGGACAAGAAGAAGCCCGCTTTATTTAC
>CAZXTH010000301.1:0-2148 GCA_964643585.1 uncultured Pseudoalteromonadaceae bacterium | reverse complement strand
CTATTGGAGAAGGGCAGAAACCGTTACGGATGAGCAGCCGCAATATGGGTTGTGTCAGCTATGCCAGGCTGCATTTCCCCAATGGAAAAATCAGTGCCCGCCGTTTTAACCGGGCAATTGTGCAGGCAGAACAAGAACTGGAACCTATCGTCAGCAGTTTCCGTACCGCAGGCTGGCAACAGGCGGTAGGAACATCCGGCACAGTCAAAACCATCCGGGACATGATCAGTGGTTTTGGCTGGAGCACCCAGCATATTGAACTACGCTATTTACTTGCGCTGAAAGAGCATCTGATCAACCAGCAGGACAGCCTGCAACTGGACATACCCGGCTTAACTGAAGATCGTAAATTGCTGATCTGCTCCGGGCTGGCAATTCTGATTGCCGCTTTCCAGATGTTACAGATTGAACAGATGGTTTATGTCGATGCAGCCCTGCGCGAAGGGGTGCTATACGAAATGACCGACCGGCTACAGCATGTTGATATTCGCAGCCATACCATCAGCAGCCTGATCAAGCGTTACGATATCGATTTACCTCAGGCTGATCGTGTTCGTCACACCGTACAACTGATGCTGCAACAGGTACAGTCAGCCTGGCATGTCAGCAGCGAAGAAGCCGACCTGCTAAACTGGGCTGCAACCGTGTATGAAATTGGCCTGCATATCAACTCATCAGGGGTACAGAAGCATTCTGCCTATATCCTGCAGAACGCCAACCTACCCGGCTTTAACCAGGAACAACAACAACTGCTGGCATCACTGGTTCGTTTTCACCGCCGTAAAATCCGGCTCGAAGAATTACCATTTTTCAGCTTATACCATATGCCGCAGGTTACCTGTCTGCTGGTCCTGTTAAGGCTGGCAGTATTACTGAACCAGAAACGACGCGATGATTTTTTGCCCGAAATCCGGTTGCAGGCAAGCCCTCAGGCGCTACAGCTGCATATACCCGCTGACTGGCTGGCCCAGCAAAACGTACTCGCCGCCGATTTATATCAGGAACAAAAGCAACTGAAGAAAATTGCTTTCCGGCTGGATATTCCCGGATTACCTGAATAATATGGCAGCCACATATGCTACAGCATCAGGGATATTTAATATCCCTTGCCGTCTGATTGAGAACAAGTATGGTACAGGCAATTACGATGATGCTACCGATGACATCAATGCCATCATACTGACCATAGTGGCAGATAGCCATAAACTGCGTTCCACCGTCAGTATTAATACTACCCACAATAACCCCTGGTTCCACACTCTGGATCTGGCAATTACTGGTGCTAGTTCAACAGAACTGCTGGCGATTGAAGTTTCACTGCGTAAAAAAGGGCTATTAAACAATACAGTGTAAGTGCTGTGTATATAACACTAACATCTATCAAATTCAGCAGAGCAACTGGCTTTTTTCCGTCCTGCACATTAAGGTAAATGCTATTACCTACTTACCGAGATCGATTATGCGTTTATCTGCATTAAGCCTGTTATTACTGCCATTATTTGCCACAACATTCGTTGCTGCCGAATCCCGCCCGGAACTAACCAGAGATATCCAGAATATCATGCCGAAAGTCATCGAATGGCGGCGTGATTTTCACCAGCATCCAGAGCTTTCTAACCGCGAATTTAAAACAGCAGAGAAAGTTGCAGCCCATTTAAAATCATTAAAAATGGAAGTCCGTACCGGTATAGCTCATACCGGAGTTGTCGGGATCCTCAAAGGCGGTAAACCTGGCCCTGTCGTTGCATTACGGGCGGATATGGATGCCCTGCCAGTCACAGAACAGACCGGATTGCCCTTTGCCTCTAAAGTCGTCAGCGAATTTAACGGCCAGCAAACCGGCGTAATGCATGCCTGTGGCCACGATGCACATATTGCTATCCTGATGGGTGTGGCGGAACTGCTGAGCAAACAGCAGAAAGAACTACCCGGTACTGTAATGTTTATTTTTCAGCCGGCAGAAGAAGGCCCGCCAGCCGGTGAAGAAGGTGGTGCCAAACTGATGCTCAAAGAAGGCTTATTCGCCAACCCCAGCCCGTCAGCTATTTTCGGATTACATGTATGGCCGGGAGAAGCCGGGCAGATAAGGGTAAAAACCGAAGGCATTATGGCAGCTGCAGACAGCTTTAAAATTACGGTACAAGGTAA
>CAZXTH010000300.1:0-4634 GCA_964643585.1 uncultured Pseudoalteromonadaceae bacterium | reverse complement strand
GCACACCGGCATCTGCAGCGGCTTTTCCACAAACGTAGATCCCAAGCAAAGATCCGGCAACAACCACTGACAAATATACCGGCCATGAACAGAAAGACAGCAACCATACCAGAGGAATAGCCGCTAATGTACCCGCCGTTCCCGGTGCTTTAGGAGAAAGCCCGGAGCCAAACCCCAAAGCCAGGAAATGTTGCCATTTACGCAGATTAAACTTTGCTGTTGTCATCAGAAATGCTGGAATCCGGTATGTTGATAATGATAAGGCTGGTCAGCACTTTTCAGCTCAAGCTTACCGGCGACACCGGTAATACGACCAATACAGCTGAATGGTACCCCGTAAGGTGAAAGCAGCACTTCAAGCGCTCCGCGTTTATCTTCAGGTACAGTAAATAACAGCTCGTAATCTTCACCACCTGATAACGCCAGCCTGATAGCCTCGGTTGATTCACAACTGTCTTTCAGCGCCAGTGACAACGGAATTTTCTGTACATCAATACTGGCGCCAACTGCAGAGGCTTTCAGAATATGCTGAATATCGCTGAATAGCCCGTCAGATAAATCAATCGCACTATTTGCCGTATTACGCAGCGTCTGCCCCATGGCTACCCGTGCAGACGGATAATGGAAACGTTGCAGCAGATAAGCATGATGCTTTTTATTGATATGCTCGTCCTGTTGCTGGTACAGACGCAGACCAAGAGCCGCATCCCCCAGCGTGCCAGTGACATAAATATAATCGCCTACCTGCGCACCGGAACGACGAAGCGCTTTACCATGAGGAACCAGCCCTTTCGCCATCACAGTCATGCTCAGTGGTCCGCGTGTAGTATCACCACCAACCAGTTGGCAATTATAATACTCAGCCGTTTCACTAAGTCCTGCAGCAAAAGCTGCAAGCCAGTTTTCATCAACCTGAGGCAACGTCAGAGCCAGTGATAACCAGGCAGGTTCAGCTCCCATTGCCGCCAGATCACTGACATTCACAGTCACCAGCTTATGGCCAAGCGAACGGGGATCTGTTTGTGGAAAAAAGTGAGTCCCCTCAACCATAGTATCTGTTGTGACCACTAAGTCATAACCTTCACGCAGTTGCAGCACCGCACCGTCATCACCGACCCCAAGCAGCGTATCCTGCCGCCGGGCTCCGGCATCATTAAAAAAACGGCTGATCAGCTCGAATTCTCCCATAAAAGCAAAAAAGCCGACTATCGCCGGCTCTCCATTCAGTTTGGCCGTAGCGCCCGTACAGCTTTATCGAGAATGCCATTAACAAACTTATGGCTATCTTCGGCTGCAAAAGCTTTAGCCAGTTCAATCGCTTCATTGATCACCACTTTATACGGCACATCCAGCCGGTATTTCAGCTCATAGCCAGAAACACGTAAAATGGCTTTTTCAACCAGATCTATTTCATCAAAAGGCCGATCCAGGTAAGGCTTCAGTAGCTCATCTAATGTAGCGTGATAAACCGCTACACCACGAAGTAAATCCTGAAAGTAACCCACATCCAGATGTTTGACGTTATTTTCCAGCAAAAGCTGCTGCTCAATATCGCTGACCGGGTTCTTGCTTACCTGCCAGCTGTAAACTCCCTGTACGGCAAGAGAACGCGACAGACGACGTGCATTTGGCTTCATTGTTGTTCCTGTCAGAGCTGTTCCAGTACGTTAACCATTTCCAGAGCAGACATCGCTGCCTCGGCACCTTTATTACCTGCTTTGGTACCAGCACGCTCAATTGCCTGCTCAATGCTGTCTACTGTCAGAACACCAAAAGCAACCGGTAAATCGTGCTGCATGGCTACCTGAGCAATACCTTTGGTACATTCACCGGAAACATATTCAAAATGAGGCGTACCACCACGGATTACGGCTCCAAGAGCAATAATCGCATCATATTTTTTGCTGGCAGCAACACGCTGTACAGCCAACGGCAACTCAAAAGCACCCGGTACACGGATGACTGTAATATCAGCATCAGCTACATTGCCAACCCGTTGCAGGGTATCAGTAGCGCCGCTCAGTAAACTTTCTACAATAAAACTGTTAAAGCGGGCTACCACGACCGCAAACTTTTTACCGCTGGCAGAAAATCCTGCTTCAATAACCTGCATGGCAAGTCCTCATTATCTTTTGTTGCCGCTGAAAATCAGCCGCGCATAATATCACACTTCTTAAATCGTGTTGATGTTTAGTGAAAAAACCTGTATCTGCTTAGAACCTGTCTCGGATCTGCTGCACTTTGGCTCTGCTGTGTTAAAAACAGGTTCAAAATGCTCATTTACTCTATGTAAACTGCGCTTTCTCACCTGTTTTTGCCTAGCATAACCTTCGTTCGCGAGATCTGAAACAGGTTCTTAGAACCTGTTATTCGGAAACGTAATCCACGACCTCCAGGCCAAAGCCTGACAACGCATGGTATTTTTTCGGCTGGCTCAGCAAACGCATTTTCTTCACGCCCAGACTGGCCAGAATCTGCGAGCCAACCCCAACAGTACGCGATGTACCCTGCCACGGATTACGCTGGGGTTCGCCATTATCTTCTGCTTCAAATGCTTTGACTGTCTGTACCAGCTCTTCTGTGGATTCATGTTTCCCTAACAACACCAGAATCCCGCCTTCTTCGGCAATTCTGGCCATCGCACAACGCAACGGGAAGCTGCGATTCACAGCTCTTTCTGCCAGCAACAGATCACTGAACGTATTTTGCAGATGAACCCGCACCAGCACCGGGTTTTCAGGATGAATATCACCTTTTACCAACGCAAAGTGGATCTGATTGTCGATGGTGTCACGGAAAGTCACCAGTTCAAATTCACCAAACTCTGTCGGTAAACGGCAGGTCGCAACTTTTTCAATAGTGGTTTCATGCAAATTACGATATTCGATTAAATCTGCAATAGTACCGATTTTCAAATTGTGCTTTTTGGCAAACACTTCCAGATCCGGCCTGCGGGCCATTGTGCCATCTTCATTCAGAATTTCTACCAGCACTGCTGCGGGTTCCAGTCCGGCCAGCCTTGCCAGATCACACCCGGCTTCTGTATGGCCGGCACGTACCAAAACCCCACCATCCTGAGCCATCAGAGGAAAAATATGCCCCGGCGCAACAACATCACTGGGAATAGCATTTTTAGCAACAGCAGCCTGTACTGTACGGGCCCGGTCAGCAGCAGAAATACCGGTTGTTACCCCTTCTGCAGCCTCAATGGATAAAGTGAAAGGTGTCGAAAACGGCGAGCGGTTTACATCCACCATTAACGGTAATCCCAGTTGCTGACAGCGCTGGCGGGTTAATGGCAGGCAAATCAGACCACGGCCATGCGTCGCCATAAAATTAATGGCTTCCGGTGTAATATGTTCAGCAGCTATCAGTAGATCACCTTCATTTTCGCGATCTTCATCATCCATCAGAATAACGATTTTTCCCTGACGGAAATCCTCAATAATTTCGGCTGTGGTATTCAGTTTCATAGGGTACCTTTTATAAAAAACCGCGCTGTTGTAATAAGGTTAAGCTGACTCCGGCTGAGTTGTCGTTTTTACCGGCGCTGAGCAAACGCTCCAGATAACGGGCAAGTACGTCTACTTCAAGATGCACCTTACTACCCGGTTTCAGTTGTAATAATGTTGTTTGGGCAGCAGTATGAGGCACGATAGTTAAACGAAAAGCATCGTTGTTAAGTTCATTCACTGTCAGGCTAACGCCATCTACGGTAATAGAGCCTTTCTCAGCTATATAACGTTGTAATTCTGCAGGCATCGCAATCCAGATTTGCCAGGCGCGCCCGGTTTTATCCACCCGGACAACTTCAGATTCACCATCAACATGACCACTAACCAAGTGGCCTCCCAGACGGGTTGTCGGCAGTAATGCTTTCTCCAGATTAATTCTCTGCCCGGTTTTATACTGGCCAAACAAAGAACGGGACAGTGTTTCTGAAGATAAATCGGCATCAAAGCTGCCGGAATGTAATTCAGTCACTGTCAGGCAAATACCATTACTGGCAATGCTGTCACCAGGTTTGACATCAGAAAAATCCAGCGTATCACTACTGATAGTAACGGTCAGATCAGTACCATGAGGTTTTAATCTGGTAATCTGCCCCACTGCTTCAATAATACCGGTAAACATACCTATTCTCTTTATGCTAATACTGCAGTCAGCCGCAGGTCGTTACCAACCATCCGGATTTCCTGCCAGCGCAACGCAACTGTCTGCGCCAATTCTGTAAACTGTGGCAATACTGCCAGCGGCATACTACCGTTTCCAAGCAGAGAGGGAGCCAGATAAACAATAAGTTCGTCAACCAGCCTGGCCTGTAATAAGGCTCCCGCCAGCACCGCTCCGGCTTCAACCCACAGCGTGTTAATTTGCTCCTGTTGAGCAAGCAGGGTTAATAATGCAGATAAATCAAACTGTTCATCCTGCACAGGGCAATACAATTTTCTGGCTATGTTGGGTAATTCAGGCGTCTTTTCAAGCCCGGATGCCTCTGACGGGTAGCATACAATAACTGGCCCCCCTTCCTGGAATAAAGGCTCCAATCCTGTCAGCTGTTGCCGCCGGTCCAGAATAACCCGCACAGGCTGGCGTAACTGGCCATGACGTCGGCAGGCCGTACGACCACGTCG